>DATIOB010000573.1:0-5429 GCA_035473605.1 Conexibacter sp. | reverse complement strand
GGCCGCTGTCGACCCGCTGCGGCGTCTGCCATCTGCGGTCGACATAGCGGCTGACGAAGACGTGCGTGCGGCCCTCGACGCGCTTGCGGTAGACGAGCCCGCCGCTGCCGTCCTCGGCCATCGCGACGCCGTCGACGCCGATCACGTCGGCCGACGGGCCGTCGAGCGTGACGGCGGCGTTGATCGTCGCGGAGGCTGGTGTCGGCACGCCCGCGGCGAGGCCGAGCGCGAGCATGGAGGCGAGGACGAGCGCCGGCTTGCGGCGGGGGGCGAACGGGCGCACGGCAGAGCACGATGAGGCGTCACCTCAACGATCGCGTGAAGAAGTCGATAACGCGAAACGCGCGTTCACGAATCGGTAACGGGGAGCGCTTAACGATGCGCCACCATCGCTTCGCGTGCCGACTGCGGTGCGTCGCAGCCCGCGCGCATCCGTCACCACGAAACCCGTCTTCCTCGGAGGTCCTGTGCGTCACCGCGCAACCACAATCGCCCTCGCCGCCATCGCGGCAACCGCGGTCGCCGCGCCCGTCGCGTCCGCCAAGACCACGATCACGATGAGCGGATCGACGTCCGTCGCGCCGCTCGTGACCGAGCTGGCGAAGAAGTACATCGCCAGCGGCCAGCCCGGCTACAACAAGGTCAGATTCGTCCTCCAGCAGGGCGGCTCGGACACCGGCATCACCGACGTCTCGCGCGGCCGCGTGACGATCGGCAACGTCTCGCGCACGCAGCAGGCGTCGGACCCGGGCGGCCTCGTCTTCAACAAGATCGCCTACGACGCGATCTGCATCATCACCAACCCGGGCAACCCGCTCGGCACGCTCTCGCAGGAGCAGGTCTCGTCGATCTTCACCGGCCGCACGCGCGCGTGGAGCCAGGTGCCGGGCGCCAGAGCGACCGGCTCGATCGAGCTGATCAGCCGTACGGCGACCTCCGGCACCGCCGACGCCTTCAGAGAGATCTTCCTCGGCGGCCAGCAGTCGGTCGCCGCCTCCGCGCAGGTGAAGTCCTCCAACGGCCTCGTGCAGTCGACCGTCCTCAACACCAGAGGCGCGATCGGCTTCGTCTCGCTCGACTTCGTCAGAGAAGGCCTCAAGACGATCAACTACCAGGGCGTCGGCTGCACCCTGCGCAACGCCAAGTCCGGCCAGTACAAGGGCGTCCGCCCGTTCTCGCTCGTGACGCGCGGCGCGCCGAGCGGCGAGGCGAAGAAGTTCATCAAGTGGGCCCAGAGCAGCGCCGCCGCCAAGGCGGTCGTCAACACGCACTGGATCCCGGTTTCGTGAACGACGCGCCGCCACGGGCGCGCGGCCGCACGCCGCGTCGCCCGCCCGAGCGCGCCGAGCTGTGGCTCGGCGCGCTGGCGGCGACCCTGCTGGTGCTGATCCTGGGGATGCTGTTCTTCGTCTTCAAGGAGGCGTGGCCGTCGTTCAGCCACAACGGCCTCGCCTGGTTCGGCAGCGGCGGCAGCACCCAGCAGCAGCTGGCGGCGATCTACGAGTCGCCGTCGAACCCCGACGACTACGTCTACCACCTGCGCGCCTGGCCGCTGATCTACGGGACGCTGCTGAGCACCGGCCTCGCCGTCCTCTTCGGCCTCCCCTTCGCGCTGCTGTGCGCGCTCTTCATGGTCGAGTTCGCGCCGCCCGGCGTGCAGCGCCTGATGACCCCGGTCGTGCGCTTCCTCGCGGCCGTCCCGTCGGTCGTCTACGGCCTGATCGGGATCCTCGTGATCGCCCCCTGGATCGACCGCAACCTCGTCAGCGCCGAGTTCAAGCTCGACGTCAACGCGCTCGTGCCGATCTCCGGCGGCGGGCTGCTGCTGGCCAGCTTCATCCTGATGGTGATGATCGTGCCGATCATGATCGCGATCATCAGCGACGCGCTGCGCGCCGTGCCGCGCGCGTGGATCGAGGGCTCGGCCGCGCTCGGCGTCAACCGCTGGCGCACGATGTGGAAGGTCGCGGTCCGCACCGCCCGCCCGGCGATCGCCGCCGCCGTCGTGCTCGCGACCGCCCGCGCGCTCGGCGAGGCGATCATGCTCGCGATGGTCTCCGGCTCCTTCATCTGGTCGCCGAACCCGCTCGACGGCCTCAACTTCTTCCTCGAGCCGATCATGCCGCTGGCCGCGACGATCGTCGGCCAGCAGGAGGGCTTCTCCGCGATCCCGCTCGGCCAGACGCTCTACGCGATCGCCGCCGTCCTGCTCGTCTCCTCCGCGCTGCTGTCGTTCGCCGGCTGGGCGGTGCGTCAGCCGCTGCGCAGATACGCGACCCGCTGATGAGCGCGCTCGCGACACCGCCGCCTCAGCCCGGCTCCGCCGCCCCGCCGCCGCGACGGACCCGCGCGCGCGACAGCGCCACCACGTGGCCGCTGCGCGACCGGATCGGGCTCGCGTTCTGCTGGGCGGCCGGCATCACGCTGACCGTCGTCGCGCTGACGATCCTGCTCTACATGTGCTTCAAGGGGATCACGCAGCTGCGCCCGAGCATGCTCGTGACGCACCCCAGCGGCGCGGTCGACCAGAGCAGATCGGGCGGCTTCCTCGACCCGATCCAGGGCACGCTGCTGCTGACCGCGATCGGGATCGCGATCGCCGTCCCGATCGGCGTCTCGGTCGCGCTGTGGCTGGTCGAGTACGGCCGCCCGGCGGCGCTGGCGCGCGCGGTCGAGTCGGCCGTCGACGTGATCGCCGGCGCCCCCAGCGTCGTGCTGGCGCTGTTCGGCCTCTCGTTCTTCTCCGAGACCTTCTTCTCGTTCATGTCGTTCCGCTCCGAGGACACCGCCTTCGGGCGCTCGTTCATGGTCGCCGGCACGGTCATGTCGCTGATCGCGCTGCCGCTGATCGTCGGCGCCACGCGCGAGGCGCTGCTGCAGGTCCCCAACCACGTGCGTGAGGCGTCGCTGGCGCTCGGCAAGACGAAGGCGTCGACGATCCGCGCGGTGCTGCTGCCGGCCGTCCGCCCCGGGATCGCGACCGGCACCGCGCTCGGCATGGGCCGCATCATCGGCGACACCGCGATCGTGGTCCTGCTGCTCGGCAACACGCTGACGACCCAGCCGCGCGACGGCGGCATCTTCGGGCTGTCGCTGCTGCAGGGCACCGGCTCGACGCTGACGAGCTACATCTACGGCAACTCCCCCGTCGGCGAGGGCAACGCACCGCAGAAGGCCTACGCCGCCGCGTTCGTGCTGCTGCTGATCGTCGTAGCACTGAACGCCCTGGCAACCCGCATCGCACGCGGGCGTCGAAAGGACACCGCGTGGATCCGCTGATGCCACCGCCCCCGATCCGCAAGATCTCGCTCGACGCGCCGCCGACGGTGGTGCACGTCCCGCCGATCCCGTTGAACGGGAACGGCAACGGCAACGGGCACGGCGCTCCCGCCGGCGGCCTCCACACGCCGGGTCCGCCCTCCTCCGACGCGCCCGTGATCGAGCGCATGCGCTGCAACGCCGTCACGATCGCCTACGGCCCGAAGGTCGCGGTCAACAAGGTCGACCTGCCGATCAGCCAGGGCGAGGTGCTCGCGATGATCGGGCCCTCCGGCTGCGGCAAGACGACGCTGCTGCGCTCGCTCAACCGCCTCACCGAGCTGACGCCGAGCGCCTCGCGCGGCGGCGTCATCTCGCTCGACGGGCAGGACATCGACCTGCTCGAGGTGACCGCGCTGCGCAAGCGCGTCTCGATGGTCTTCCAGCAGCCGAACCCGTTCCCGATGTCGGTCTTCGACAACGTCGCGTACTCGCTGCGCGAGGGCGGCAGCAAGCGGCCGCGCAAGAAGGAGCTGATGGAGCCGGTCGAGCGCGCGCTGACGCGCGCCGGGCTCTGGCACGAGGTGCGGGACAACCTCGACCATCCAGCGCTGCGCCTCTCCGGCGGCCAGCAGCAGCGGCTCTGCATCGCGCGCTCGCTCGCGGCGCAGCCGGAGGTGCTGCTGATGGACGAGCCGTGCTCGGCGCTGGACCCGATCTCGACCGGCAAGATCGAGGAGCTGATCCTCGAGCTGCGCGAGCAGATCGCGGTCGTGATCGTCACGCACAACCTGCAGCAGGCGCAGCGCGTCGCCGACAGAGTCGCCTTCATGTACCTCGGCGAGCTGGTCGAGTACGCCAGCGGGGAGCAGATCTTCAACGCGCCGCAGGCGCAGCGCACGCGCGACTACGTCGGCGGGGCGTTCGGGTGAGACGACGGATGGCGCTCGTGCTCTCAGCGGTCGCGACGGGCGGCTTCGGGGTCGCCGCGAGCGGCTGCGAGACGACACGCGAGAAGGCGGCGAAGGTCACCAAGCAGGGCGACGACGCCTTCAGAGCGACCGGCCTCGACGTCTCCAGAGCGAACAGAGCGGTGCAGGTCGTCTCGACCGCCGTCGTCAGCGACGTCAACGGCTCCGCCGTCGCCGCCGTGCTGAAGAACACCGGCAGCAGAGCGCTCGCCGACGTGCCGCTGCAGCTCGTCGTGGCCGACGCCAGAGGAAGAGCGACGGCGAGAAACGACGAGCCCGGCCTCGAGCACGGCCTCACGCACGTCGCGCTGCTGCCGCCCGGCAGAGAGGTGCTGTGGGTCAACGACCAGCTGACCGTGCTCGGCGACAGACCGGCCAGAGCGCAGCTGACGGCCGGCAGGGGCAGAGGCGGCGCGCCCGCGAGCGCGATCGAGGTGACGGTCGAGGACGCGAGACTGGAAGGCGATCCCTCGAGCGGGATCACCGCCGTCGGCAGAGCGATCAACGGCTCCGCGGTCGTGCAGAGAGATCTCGTGATCGCCTGCGTCGCGCGCAGGGGCGGCAGAGTCGTCGCCGCCGGCCGCGCGATCGTGCCGGTCCTCAGAGCGAACGGCAGAGCGACCGTCCACGTCTACTTCATCGGCGACCCGACCGGCGCCGAGCTGACCTTCGAAGCCCAACCCTCGACCCTCCAGTGATGCCATGAGCCAGACCACGACGTGCCGGACCTGCGGCGCCTCGCTCGCGCCCGACCAGCGTTACTGCCTCGGCTGCGGCACGCGCGTCGCGGCGCCGCGGCTCGACTTCCTCGCCGAGAGCGAGCGCGCCGAGGCGGCGGCACGAGCGGCCGCGGGCGCCGGGCCCGACGCGCCGACAGCGATCCATCCGACCGCCGCCGGCGTCGCGGGGGCCGCGCCGGGGACGGTGGGCGCCGCCGGCGCGCCCGCACCTGCGCCGTCGCGGCTCGACAAGGTCGGCGGGCCGATGGGCGCCGCCGCCGTCGTGCTGGTCGCGCTCGGCGTCTACGCCTGGCGCGCGCTCGGCGCCGCATACGGCGTCTTCGTGCTCGGCAGCCTCGCGCTGCCGTTCTCGGACCCGGTGCCGGCCACGCCGCTGCTCTCGATCCCGCGGTTCGCGCTCGGCGTGTTCCCGGTGTTCATCGCCCTCGGGCTGCTCGGGAAGAGCGAGCGCGTCCATACC
>DATIOB010000572.1:0-9103 GCA_035473605.1 Conexibacter sp. | reverse complement strand
GTGATGGGGCCCGGCGGCTACCGCTTCGGCGACTACTGGCGCTTCGGGCTGCCCTTCCTCGCGCTCTTCTTCGTCGTCGCGGTGCTGCTCGTGCCGCAGCTGTGGTCGTTCTGAGCGGCCGGCGGGCGGCCGCGGAGCGCTAGAGGATCCCGGCCTCTTCCAGCTCGGCGCGCCACGCGGCCGGGCGGGCGGGACCGGCGTGCACGACGACGACGGTGTCGGCTCTGGAGGCCGGCAGCACGTCGACGATCTCCGTGAAGAGCGACAGCTCCGAACGCACCAGCTGGGCGCCCATCGCGCGCGGGGTCAGCTCGCAGCCGAGCGACAGCTGCGTCGCCCACACGAACTCGTTGGTCGATGCCATACGAGAGATGCTAGCTCGCGGGCGCGGCGGGCGGGTCGCCCGGCCGCGCGATGTCCGGCGCGACGCCGGTCGGCAGCTCGATCTTGCGCTCGGTCCGCCACTGCCACCAGTCCTTGGCGGCGATCTGCAGCGAGGCGGCGACCGGCACCGCAAGGAGCGCGCCCGGCACCCCGAGCAGGGTGCCGCCGCACAAGACCGCGAAGATCACCCCGAACGGGTGGATGCCGACCGCCCGGTTCTGGATCCGCGGCTGGATCAGGTTGTTCTCGACCTGCTGGTAGACGATCGCCCAGACGACCCAGATGATCGTGTCGATCGGGAAGTCGGCGAAGACCGTGACGATGCCGACGACGACGGCGCCGAGCGTCGCGCCGACCATCGGGATCAGGTCGAAGAGCGCGGTCAGGACCGCCAGCGGGGCCGCGAACGGGATCCCGAGGATCTCCAGCACGATGAAGGTGGTTATGCCTGCGATCAGCGCCTGGAACAGCGCGCCTGCGACATAGGCGCCGACCGCCTGCCCCATGCTCTCGAACGTCGCGCCCATCCGTCTGGCGCGGTCGTCGGGTTGGAGCGCCAGCAGCGCCCGCACCCAGCGTGGTCCGCTGCCGAGGATGAACGCGACCATGATGAAGATCGTCACCGCGGCGAAGACCGAGTTGACGATCCCGACGCCGAGGTCGCCGAGCAGCTGGGCCGCGTCGCCTATTCTCGACGGCAGGTCGTTGGCCCAGTCCTGCACCTTTCTGGTGATGTCGTACTCGTCGTTGAGTCTCTGCAGCCGCTCGTTGTCGTTCACGTACTGGGTGAACTCGCGCGCATAGTCGGGCACGCTCTGGACGAGCTTGGAGCCCTCCTTGACGAGCGGCGGCACGACGATCGCGATCACCGCGCAGGGGATCAGCAGCACGCCGATCAACGTCAGCGTGATCGCCAGGCCGCGCTTCATGTATCTGCCCAGCAGCGCGACCGGGCCCGACAGCGCGACCGCGATGAACGTGGCGATCAGCAGCCAGCCGATCGGCTTGCGCAGCAGGTAGACGAGGTAGAGGCCGGCGACGACCGCGACGACCGTGATCGTCGTCGTGAAGACGGTCCGCGCAAGCGACGCGGGGCGTGCTTCGGCACCCATGCCGGGAGAGTTCGCCTCCGCGGACGGGTGTCCTGCACGGCGCCGGGCGAACTGGGCATCGATGCCCGCCGGCGCTGGCCGTGCTCAGGCGGGAGCCGGCGTCGTGAGCGCGATCCACGCCTCGATCGCGGCGCTCGTCCCCTCGCGATCGCCGGTCGCGAGCAGGTCGAGCAGCAGCCCGCGCGTGACGGCGATCCCGAGCCGCGCCAGCGCGCGCGCCTGCGGCTCCGGCATGCCGTGCTCGACGTAGACCGCCGTCGCCGGCTCCAGCCACTGCTCGACGATCCCGTCGAGCAGCTCGGTCGTGCCGGGGCGGCCCTGGAGCGCCTGGCCGTACAGCTCGAAGAAGAGCCGCTCGTTCGGCCACAGCGCCTGGTCGGAGATGTGCGCCCACCATCTGCGCATCGCCTCTGCCGGATCGTCGGCTGGGTCGGGCAGCAGCTCCGCGAAGGCGTCGCGCTGCTGCTGCTCGACGGCGCGCACGACCTCGACCCACAGCCCCTCGCGCGAGCCGAAGTGGTGGATCAGCATGCGGTGGCTGGTGCCGATCGCGGCCGCCAGCTCGCGCAGCGAGAGGTCGCTGACGCCGCGCTTCGAGATGTGCGCGACCGCCCGCTCCAGCAGGCGCTCGCGGGCGTCTTGACGGGCCATGGCGGAAGTGTACCATCTGGTACATCATGCCCTCCCCTGTGACGGTCTCCATCGACGTCCCGCAGCCGCGGTCCGACGTCTACGACTTCCTCGACGTGCTCGCCAACCACGAGTCGTTCACCGACCACATGCTGGTCGACTGGTCCTGCTCGGGGCCGGCGCGCGGCGTCGGCGCGCGCGCCCGCGTCAACTCGACGGCCGGCGGCCGCAAGGACGCGACCGAGATCGAGGTCGTCTCGGCCGCGGCGCCGACGCGGATCGTCGAGCGCAACGTCAGCGCCGGCGGCAGCCGCGTCGCGCACGGCAGCTACGAGCTGAGCGAGCTGCCGGCCGGCGGCACGCGCGTCGCCTTCACCTTCGCGTGGGAGCGGGCGCCGTTCGCCGACCGGATGCTGGCGCCGCTGGTGCGGGCGATGCTGCGCAGAGCGAACGAGCGCGCAATGGAGCGACTGGCCGAGCGGCTGGCGGCGTAGGCGGCGGGTCGCGCGCGAGCGTCCGGCTCAGCGCGCGGCGGCCGACGCGCGTTCGGCGCGCGCGTCGAGCAGCTTCACCAGCCGCAGCGCCGCCGCCAGCAGCGCCAGCGTCACGGCCGTGCCGATCGCCCACGCGGCGACCATCCCGCCGGTCGGATCGGCGAGGTCGAAGAAGTCGCGCGCGACGGGGATCGCGCAGACGAGCAGGAAGCCGAGCGCCATCAGCGCGCAGAGGCCGGCGACGACCAGCCGCCGCTTGCCGGGCTCATCCTCGAGCACCATCACGATCGCCAGGCCGGAGGCGGTGACGGTCGCGACAGTCACCGTCCGCCCCTCCTCCAGCGACGCGTCGAAGCCGTGGCGCGCGAGCAGGTAGGCGACGAGGATGCCGGCGCCGGTCGCGATCCCGGCCGGCAGCGAGAAGCGCGCGATCGCCTTCAGGAAGCCCTCCGGCCGCCATGGTCCGGTCGACGGCGCGAGCGCGAGGAAGAAGGCGGGGATGCCGATCGTCAGCGACGAGACGAGCGTGAACTGACGCGGCAGCAGCGGGAAGACGCCACTGGGGATCGCGATCGTGATCAGCAGGAAGGCGGTGAAGACGGCCTTCGTCACGAACAGCCGCGCGACGCGCTGGATGTTGCGCAGGATCTGGCGGCCCTCGTGGACCATCCGCGGGACCTCGTCGAACTCGCCCGAGACGAGCACGAGGTCGGAGACCGAGCGCGCCATCTGCGTGCCGCTGCCCTGCGCGATCGCCAGCCGTGCGCCCTTCAGCGCCGGCACGTCGTTGACGCCGTCGCCGAGCATGCCGACGTACTCGCCGTCCTCCGCCAGCACGCGCACGACGCGCGCCTTGTCCTCCGGCGAGATCCGCCCGATCGCCGGCGCGGCGCGCACGGCGCGCAGCAGCTCGGCGTCGTCGTCGGGCAGCGCGCCGCCGTCGAGCGCATCCGACTGGGCGGGAATGCCGGCGTCGCGCGCGATCGCACCGACGGTCGCCGGGTTGTCGCCCGAGAGCACCTTCAGCGCGACCTCTTCTCTGCCGAAGAACGCGACCGTCTTGTCGGCGTCGTTGCGCAGCCGCTCGGCCAGCACGACGGCCCCGAGCGGGCGGATCCCGTCGGGCAGCGGCGCGTCGGGGGCGGCCGGCGGCAGCGCGCCGTCGGCGGCGACGAGCGCCAGCACGCGGCGGCCGGTCGCGGCCTGCTCGGCCGCGGCGGCGCGCAGCGCGTGAGCGGCGCCGTCGCGCGCGGTCGCGCCGTCGCCGGGCGTGCCGCCGTCGAGCAGCGCCTCGGGCGCGCCGAGCACGTAGCGGGCGCCGTCCAGCTCCAGCGCGCTCCAGCGTCGGCGCGAGGAGAACGGCACCTGCGCGCTCGGTTCCAGCGCCGCGTCGTCGCCGGCCAGCCGCGCGGCGTGGACGGCGTCGAGCGTGCCGTTGCGCGACGGGGCGCTGGCGGCGAAGCGGCCGAGCGCCGCGCGCAGGTCGTCGTCGCCGACGCCGTCGGCAGGGATCGTCTCGACGACGCGCAGCGCCGCCTCGGTCAGCGTGCCGGTCTTGTCGGTGCACATCACCGACACCGACGCGAGCGACTCGATCGCGTTGAGCTGCTGCGCCAGCACGCCGCGGCGGGCCATCTTCGCCGCCGAGACCGCCATCGTCAGCGAGACGAGCAGGATCAGCCCCTCCGGGACGATGTTGACGACCGCCGCCGTCAGCGTCTCGACCGCCTGCGCCTGGCTGACGTCGCGGATCGCGAGCGAGATCCCGAGCGCGGTCGCCAGTGGCAGCATCACGGCGACGAAGACGATCAGCAGTCTGTCCATCGCGCGCTCCAGCGGCGAGCGCGGGTGGCGGAAGGCGCGCGCCGTCTCGGCCAGTCTCGCGGCGCGGCTGTCGGGGCCGACGGCGGTCGCCTCGAAGAGGCCGTCGCCCTCGACGACGAAGGAGCCGGAGAAGACGCCGCGCCCCTCCTCCCCGCGCACCGCCTCGGACTCGCCGGTCAGGTTCGACTCGTCGAGCGCGAGCCCGTCGGCGCGCGTCAGGCGGCCGTCGGCGACGACCTGGTCGCCGGCCTTGACGCGCACGAGGTCGCCGACGACGACGTCGGCGATCGGCAGCTCGCGCGACTGGCCGTCGCGGATCACGATCGCGTGCGGGGCGACGAGCGCGGCGAGGCCGTCGAGCGCCCGCTTGGCGCGCACCTCCTGGAAGATGCCGATCGTCATGTTGGCGACGAGGATCCCGACGAAGAGCGCGTCCTTGGGATCGCCGAAGAAGATCGTCAGCAGCCCGAAGACGAGCAGGATCAGGTTGAAGATCGTGAACGTGTTCGCGATCACGATCGAGCGGTAGGAGCGGCTCGTCGCCTGCTGCGGCAGCGGGCCGCGCGCCTCCAGCCGCCGCCGCGCCTCGACCTCGGTCAACCCGCTCGGCGAGGTCTGGGACTCCAGCGTCGGGCTCGTCACACCGGGGAGGCTAAAGCACGCGCCGTGTCCAGCAGCGCGAGCGCGACCTCCGCCTCGCGCGCGACCGTCACGCAGCCGCTGCCGCACGACGCGCTCAGCAGCGAGCGGCGCCCGGCCTCCTCCCCGCCGACCTGCGCCAGCGCCGCCCGCAGCCGCCGCGTCGCGTCGGCCGCGTGCTCGGCTCTGTGCGCGGCGAGCACGCCCCACGCGACACGGCCGCCGCGCGCCAGCAGCGCGCCCAGCTCGTCGGCGCCGCGCACGTCGAGCGGGCCGAGCGCGAGGTCGAACGAGATCAGGTCCGGGCACGCCGCCGCGACCGTCTCCCACGGCACCGCGCAGCAGAGGTGCAGCCCCCACACCGGCGCGACGACGCGCAGCGGATCCCACACGGCCGCGACCTCCTCGGCGGCACCGCCGAACTGCGGCAGCGCCGGCTCGTCGACGACCAGCAGCGTGTCGAGATCGCGCGCGGCCAGCTCGCGCACCTGGCCGGCGACGTTGGCCGCCAGCCAGGCGGACAGCTCGCGCGCGAGCGCGAGTGAGGGGGTGCGCGGGGCGCCGCCCGTCGCGCCGGACGCACCGCGGGCGGCGGCGCCGCCCGCGCGCTCCAGCGCGCAGGCGAGCGTCGCCGGACCGGTCACCTGCAGCTTCACGAGCCGGTGCGCGGGCGGGGCGGCGTCGAGCTGCGCCAGCAGCGCGTCCCACGCGCGCGGGCGCTCGCGGTCGCGCTCGCGCGACCAGCCGCAGCGGGCGGGATCGGCGCCCAGCCACTCGCGCACCATGTCCCCCTCGATGCGCGGCAGCTGCGGGCAGAACGGCAGCTCGTAGGCCGCGAGGCAGTGCGCCGCCGCCTGCGCCGGATCGTCGTGCGGCAGCGAGCCGACCCCCGTGGTCGCCCACGCGGGCAGTCGCTCCAGGATCGCCACCGCTCGGCTCACACGTGGCAGCCACGCTAGCGGAGTGCCGGTGTGCCGAGTCCCACCTCGGACAAACGCGAAAGTTTGGCTTGCCTTAACTGTGGTTTACTTGAACCATATGCAGAAGACCACCCGCCGCTCGCTGCTGTCGACCGCCGGCCTCGCCGCCGTCGCCCTGCCGACCGCGAAGGCGCTCGCCGCCGGCCCCGACCACGCTGCGATGGACCACGGCGCGGGGGCGGGCGGTGCCGCCAACGGGGCGCCGAACGGCAAGCCCGGAATGGCCCACGGCGGCGCCGCCGGCCCGACCTTCCGCGCCGGCGAGACGTCGACCACGCGCGCAACGGCTTCCACCCCACCGAGCTGCTGCGCGACTTCGACTGGGGCAGAACCCGCCGCCTGGACAGCGGACGCACGCTGCGCGAGTGGACCGTCTACGCGCTCGACAAGGAGCTGGAGGTCGCGCCCGGCGTGCACTTCCCGGCGTGGACCTTCAACGGCCGCGTCCCCGGCCCGACGCTGCGCTGCCGCGAGGGCGAACTGCTGCGCGTGACCTTCGTCAACGGCTCCGCGCACCCGCACACGATGCACTTCCACGGGATCCACCCGAGCGCGATGGACGGCGTCGCCGGCCAAGGCGCCGGACTGCTGCAACCGGGCGAGAAGACCGTCTACGAGTTCGACGCCGAGCCGTTCGGACTGCACCTCTTCCACTGCCACGCCGCCCCGCTCGCCGAGCACATCGCGCGCGGCATGTTCGGCACCTTCGTGATCGACCCGAGAGCGGGCCGCCCCGACGCCGACGAACTGGTGATGGTGCAGGCGGGCTGGAACACGACCTTCGACGCGGAGGGCAACCAGCTCTACCACGTCAACGGGATCCCCTTCCACTACGTGCACGAGCCGATCAGGGTCAGACGCGGCGGGCTGGTGCGGATCTACCTCTCCAACCTGCTCGAGTACGACCCGGTCAACTCGTTCCACCTGCACGGCAACTTCTTCCACCACTTCCCGACCGGGACGAGCCTGCAGCCGATCGAGTTCACCGACACGATCGCGCAGGTGCAGGGTCAGCGCGGGATCCTCGAGCTGCGCTTCCCCCACCTCGGCCAGTTCATGTTCCACGCCCACAAGAGCGAGTTCGCCGAGCTGGGTTGGATGGGTCTGTTCGAGGTGGTCGACTGATGCCGGGCGCCGCGCAGAGCCCGCCCGCGAGCGGCCGCCTGCCGCTGCCGCTGCTGGCCGCCGCGATCGTCGCGTTCGTCGCCGCGGTGCTGGTCGTGCTGGCGCTCGCCGGCGGCGACTCGCTGCCACAGCGCAGCGGTCCGCCGATCGAGGAGCTGGCCGTCGAGCGGACCGTGCTGCGACCGGGCGAGATCGAGCTGACGGTGCGCAACACCGGCCCCGACCCGGTCGCGATCGCGCAGGTCTCGGTCAACGACGCCTTCGTCGACTTCGCCCGCAGCACGCCGGAGATCGGCCGCCTCTCCTCCGCGACGCTGACTCTCGACTACCCGTGGCAGGACGGCTCGCCGTACGCGATCAACCTGCTGACCTCGACCGGCGCGGTGATCGCCGCCGAGATCCCGTTCGCGGTCGAGACGCCCGCGACCGACGGCGGCTTCTTCGGCCTGATGGTGCTGCTCGGCCTCTACGTCGGCGTCATCCCGGTCACGCTCGGGATGTTCTTCCTGCCGCTGCTGCGCCGCGCCGGCAGCCGCTGGATCGAGCTGCTGATGGCCTTCACCGTCGGCCTGCTCGCCTTCCTCGCGCTCGACGGCACGCTCGAAGGGCTGGAGGCCGGCAACGCGAGCGGCGGTGCCTTCGGCGGCGGCGAGCTGGTCTTCCTCGGCGCCGGGCTCGCCTACCTCGCGCTCGCGGGACTCGACGCGTGGATGCGGCGGCGGCGCAGCGGCGCCGAGGCGGCGGGCGCCTCCGGCATCCGCCTCGCGCTGCTGATCGCGATCGGGATCGGGCTGCACAACTTCGGCGAGGGCCTGGCGATCGGCTCCGCGTACGCGATCGGCGCGCTCGCGCTCGGCGCCTTCCTCGTCGTCGGCTTCGCGATCCACAACACGAGCGAGGGACTGGCGATCGTCGCGCCGCTGGCCGACGGCAGACGGCCGTCGCCGCTCGTGCTGCTCGGGCTCGGGCTGGTCGCCGGCGGCCCCGCGATCCTCGGCGCGCTGTTCGGCGCGACCGTCTCCAACCCGGAGCTGTCGACGCTGCTGCTCGGCGTCGGCGTCGGCGCGATCGTGCAGGTGATCGTCCAGATCGCGCCCGCGATGCGCGACGGCGACGGCCGCCTGCTGCACCCGCGCGCGGCGCTCGGGATCGCGACCGGGGCGCTCGCGCTGTACGCGACGAGCCTCCTGGTCGCGGCGTAGGGAGGCGCCTAGCGCAGCTTCAGCAGGCCCGGGTGGACGCCGGGCGCGAGGCCCTGCTCGGCGGCGATCCGGCGCAGCTGCTCGGCGAGCGTCGCGCGCTCCTCGTCGCTGAGCGCGGCGGTGATCGCGGCCTCGTGCTCGATCCCGAGGTCCCGGACGCGGCCGAGCATCCGCTCGCCGTCGTCGGTCAGGTGCAGCGCGAAGACGCGGCGGTCGGTCGGCGGGCGCTCGCGCCGGATCAGGCCGCGCGCCTCCAGCTCGTCGATCAGGGCGACGAGGCGGTTGGCCGGTATCCCGAGCTTGTTCGAGAGCGCCTGCTGGCTCTGCCCGGGCTCGCGCCCGACGATCTGGAGGATCCCGACGTGCGGCGGCACGAGCCCGAGCGGCGAGATCGCCTCGGCGAAGCGCGACGCGACGTGGAAGCCGAGCTGCGAGAGCGTGAACGTCACTCCCTGCATGGCATCTGGTCCTGGCGGGCACATGGCACGGTCAGCATAACAGTCGTTCCGTGTCTGAACCATTACTTGCATGAATCATTCGGATCTGGAACGATCGATCATCTGATCGACCTCTAGGAGCTTCCGCATGTCAGGCCCCGACATCCCGGCTCAGTCGCACACCGCTGCCGGAGAACCCCTGCCGAGACACGTCTGGATGGTCGCCGCCGTCGTCGTGCTCGGCGCCGTCATGACGATCCTCGACACGACGATCGT
>DATIOB010000571.1:0-7151 GCA_035473605.1 Conexibacter sp. | reverse complement strand
CCGAGTTGGTAGAGGGCGCCGTTGAGCGCGCCGACGTCGCCGTCGGCGAACCACTTCCAGATGATGCCGGCGATCACCCACGGGCAGGCCCACGGGACGATCAGCAGCGTGCGCGCCAGCCAGCGGCCGCGGAAGCGCTCGTTCAGCAGCAGCGCGAAGGCGAGCCCCAGCAGCGTCGAGACGAGCAGGAAGAGGACGGCGTAGAGGGAGGTCAGCCACAGCGAGTGGATGAAGTCCGGGTTCTTGAACAGCAGCTCGAAGTTTCTGAGCCCGACCCATCTCGTGTCGCCGTTGAGGGCGACTCTCTGAAGGCTGTAGACGACGGTCTGGATCGCGGGCCAGGCGATCAGCCCGAGCACGACGACCATCGCCGGCAGCGCGAGGTAGAGGCCGAAGCGGCGGTCGGCCGCGGCGCGGCGCGAGCGCCGCCGCGCTCGCGCCCGCATCTCACGCGGCCGGGGGGATTCGGAGGGGCGGCCGGGGACCGCCGGGCTGTCAGCCTGCGGCGGCAAAGTTCTTCGCGTCGTCCGCCAGCGAGGAGATCGTGTCCTTCACGCTCGCCTGTCCCAGCAGCATCGCCTGCACGCGGTCGCCGACCTTCGTCGCGAACGACGAGTACCACGGCAGCACGCGCGCGGGCACGACCTGCGAGGTCTCGAACGCTCTCTGCAGCTCCGGCAGGTCGAAGTAGTCGGGGAAGGCCGCTCTGAAGTCCGGGTCCTGGAAGAGGCCGGGGTAGGGACCGAGCAGCGCGGCCGACTCGGCCCACGAGATGAACGTGCCGTAGCGGCCGTCCTTGTCCTTCCAGCCGTAGAACTTGAGCAGCTCCCACGCTCTGTCGGCGCGGCCGCCCTCGGCGGAGGTGCCCATCTGCACGACCTCGCCGATCTGCAGCGACTCGCCGGAGCTGCCGGGGATCCGGTAGCTCATCGTGACGTTTCTCGACTGCGGCCCTCTCGCGTTGCGGATCTCCTTGAGGAAGTAGTGGTGCAGGGTGAAGAAGCTCGAGGTCCCCTGCGCCATCGCCGCGACGTGCTTGCCGGGGTCGTCGGTGAGGATCGACTTGGCGGTCATCCCGTCCTGGTACATCGAGACCCACCAGTCGAAGATCGCCTCCGTCTTGGGGTCGTCCTGGAAGGTCGGGTTGCCTTCCTCGTCGAACGGCACGACGCCCTCGGAGACGAGGTAGAGCGTGAAGTACTCCTCCGAGAACTGCTTCGTCCAGTAGGCGGCGTACGGCGCGCGGACGCCGTCGGCCTTGAGCTTCTCGCACTGGTCGTAGATGTCGCTGTACGACTCCGGCGGGGCGCTGAAGCCGGCTCTTCTGAGCTGCGCCTCGTTGTACATCAGCAGGTGCACGGCCGAGAAGTACGGCACCGAGACGACGCGGCCGTCGGGCAGCTTGTGCCGCGCGGCGGAGGTCTCGAACATGTCGGCGAGCATCTCGTCGACGCCTGGGAGGTCGTTCAGCTCCTTCGCCCAGCCGGCGTCGACGAACTTCGTCGAGTTGTACGCGAAGTTGTAGTAGGCGTCGATCTCCTGACCGCCCTGGAGGCGCGTCTGGATCGCGGGGCCGTAGCCGATGTTGGGGATCAGCGTGAGGTCGACCTCGTTGCCGTACTGCTGCTGAAAGGCTCTGAGGTTCTCTCTGATCTGGTCGGGATAGGCCTCCCACGCGGTCATCGTGAGCGCGCCGGTGTAGGCGTCGCCGGCACCGCTGCCGCCGGTTCCCGTACCCGCCGATGCGCCGTCGTCGTCGCTGCTGCCGCAGGCGGCGAGCGCGCCCATCAGCGGCAGCGTGAGGCCGGCCGCGGCGGCGCCGCGCAGCAGCGATCTGCGTGATACGCGCAGACCCTCGTCGGCGCGTGCGCCGTCCTGATGCTCCTCGTGCATCCCTCTTCCCTTTCGTAGTTCCTCAGCGCGACAGCGGGGGAGCTCCGACTCAGATTCTCATATGTGAATCTGAATTCTTGTATGGATATTCTTACCCACCACGTGCGCCGAGCGCAAGGGTTCACCGTGAAAATTTCTCACTGGAGAATCCAGATACTCATACTTGAATCGTTGAGTGACGTCCAGATAGGGTCCGTGCCATGCACCACGCGCTGACCGCCTGCCCGGTCGCCATCCACCCCGTGCCGACCGCGAAGTGCTTCTTCGGCCGCAGCGACGACGCGATCCACGAGCTGACCTTCCACGTCTGGATCGTGCGCGGGCCGCACGGCGTCGGTCTCGTCGACTGCGGCCTGCCGCCGCACGCCGACGACCTCGCGGCGCTGCGCGAGACCGACGAGTACCGCGACGTGACGCCGCTCGGCGAGCTGCTCGCCGCCCACGGCCTCGCGCCCGTCGACATCGACTGGTGCTGCATCACCCAGCCGGTCACCTACCACTCGGGCGGGCTGCTGCCGGAGCTGCTGCCGCGCGCGCGGGTCTTCATCTCGAAGGCCGGCCTGACCGAGCTGCTGTGCGACCCGCCCGGCCACCCGCCGACCGCGCTCTACTTCACCGCGCGCTCGTGGGCCTTCCTGCGCGAGCTGGCGATCGACGGCCGCCTGCACGTCACCGACGGCCCGGTCGAGGTCGTCCCCGGCGTCACCTTCGAGACGACCGGCGGCCACCACCCCGGTTCGGCCGGCGTGAGGGTGGCGACCGCCGACGGCCTCGTCGGGATCCTCGAGACCGCCTTCCTGCAGGCCAACCTCGACGACGAGATCCCCGTCGGCGTCAGCGAGGACGTCGCGCAGTGCCGGCGCGAGATCAAGCGCTGGAAGCGCACCTGCGACGTCGTCGTCGCCGACCACGACCCCGGCGTGGCGGCGCGGTTCCCCTAGACGACGGCGAGCTGGACGGCAGCCGCAGCGACGATCAGCTCGTCGGCCAGCTCAGCGGCGTCGAGCGGAAGCTCGGCATGCACGCTGACGGCGCCCTCCGCGCGCTCCCACACCGCGACCGCGTCATGGCCGCACCGGGCGCTCGCGTAGGTCACTCCGTCGAGCTCGCTCAGGTCAGGGTGGTCGTACCACCAGCGCGCCCACGCCTGCGTCAGCTCGCGCTCGCCGACGCTGCCGATCGCGGGGATCGTTCCGGCCGCGGTCGCCGCCGTCTCGCGCAGGTCGAGCAGCCGCAGCTCGCGTGTCGGCGCCAGCCGCGCGAAGCGGTGGCCCTCGCGCTGCACGACCCCGCGGTCGCCGAAGACCTCGGCGACGCAGCAGACGAGCGTGCGCGCGCAGTAGAGGACGCCGCGCTCGCGATCGTCGGCCGGCTCCCCTTTCGCCGCGCGGTGATGGTCGAAGCGCAGCAGCGGGCCGAAGCGGCGGGACTGCGCGACCGCTGCGGCGGGCGCGCCGGGCGCGTCGATCCGCAGCAGCGGATCGGCTGGTCCGAGCGCGACGATCCGCGGATCGCTCAGACGGCCGGGCGGCGCTGCGAGCAGCATGCGGCGCCCCGAGGCGATCCGTCGCCCTCTCGCCATGTTCTGGTCAAGCGGCGCCGACCGTGCGCGCCTCGGCGAGCACGTCGGAGAGATCGCCGGCGGCGAGCGCGTCGAACGGCGCGCGGTCGCGCAGCGAGCGCTTCGGCGTCGTGAACCAGACCAGCTGCGCGAACGGGTTGAGCGGGCGGTCGCGCAGCTCGCCCAGCACCTGCGCGAGCCCGGCCAGCGTGCCGCTCGGCTGCGCGGCGTCGAACTGCCACGCCGGCAGGCGGAAGCGATCGTGGTCCTTCACCGCGAGCAGCGTGCGGTGGCGGATGCGGTCGTGGACCGACTGGCGCCCGATCCCCAGCGTCTCCGCGACCTCGCCGACCGAGAGCGTGTCCGCGAGCGCGGCGCGACGCAGCTCGAAGCTGTGGCGGAGGTTGGCGCGGCGCGCGATCGCGACCGCGACCGGCGTCGGCATCCGCTCGCCGGTGAGCGGCGAGATCGCGGGCAGCGGGCCGCCCGCCGGGCTCTGCAGCGCCGCCGCGAGCCGCTCGGTCTCCTCGCGCAGCGTCCGCAGCTCACGCTCAGGGAGCTTGCCCGCCGCGATCCGGTCGGCGGCGAGCAGGCGATCGAGCTCTCTGAGCGCACTCATGCACCACAGCGTAAGGCATGTAAGGACACCATCGCAAACGTCAACGACTACGGCGCAACGTCGACCGCCATGCCGGTGCGGGCCGACTCGCGCACGGCGAGCGCGACGCGCAGGGCGCGATGGCCGTCGCGGCCGCTGACGCTCGGCTCGCGCCGCTCGCGGATCGCGGCGGCGAACTCGGCGACCTCGGCGCCGAGCCAGTCGTCGCGGCGCTGGCGCTGGTCGAAGGCCGAGCGCGCGGTCTGCACGGCGATCGACTGCCACGTCTCGATTCGGACGTGGCCGTGCGTGCCCTGGATCGCCAGCTCGACGATCCCGTCGCCGTCGTAGCCGGTCACGAACGAGGCGGCCGAGGTGCCGACGGCGCCGTTGGCGAAGGTCAGCGCCACGGCGGCGGAGACGTCGACCGGCGCATCGCCACGGACCGCGCGCTCGTGGACGCTCGCCTGCACGCGCACGATCGGGCTGTCGAGCAGCCACGCGAGGCGGTCGAAGCTGTGGTGCATCTGCAGCTGCACGACGCCGCCGCCGGCGGCCGCGTCCCAGTACCAGCCCGGCCCGCCAGGGGCGCTGTCGACGATCGTGTCGACCGCGACGACCGGATCGCCCAGCTCGCCGGCGGCCAGCAGCCGCCGCGCGGTCGCCAGCTCGACGTGGAAGCGGTGGCTGAAGCCGACCATCAGCCGCACGCCGGCGCGCTGCACCGCCGCGAGGATCCGATCGCCCTCCTCGAGCGTGTTGCAGAGCGGCTTGTCGAGCAGGATGTGCAGCCCCGCGTCGGCCGCCGCGCAGGCGGCATCGGCGTGCAGGTGGTGCGGCAGGCCGACGTAGACGGCGTCGATCGCGTCGCTTGCGACCAGCTCCTCCCAGCTCGCGAACGCCGCGCCGCCGAAGCGCTCGTGCAGCCGCGCGCGGCTGGCGGGGTTGGCGTCGGCGAGCGCCCGCACCTCGATGCCGGGGAGCGCCGCCGCAGCCTCCGCGACGCGCTCGCCCATGATCCCGCCGCCGGCGATCCCGAGCCGGATCGGCCCGTCCTCAGCAGATCCCATCCACCGCTCCGTTCCCATACGTGAATCCCGAATCTAGTACGGGAATTCTATGGGCCGGAGCGTCAGGCGGCTATCTGGCGTCGTCCTCCGCGTCGTCGCCCCCGCCGCTGCTGCCGAGGTCGTCCTTCGCCTTGCGCAGCCAGTCGGCGAGCTGCTGGCCGCCCTGGCCGATCGTCTCGCCGGCATCCTTGAAGGCGTCCTTGAAGCGGTCGCTGTAGAACGAGACGGCCTCTCCGCTCTCCGCTCTGACGCTGACCGGGTCGTCGCGCTTGATGTAGTCGCCGCCGACGATGCGGTCGAAGTCGCCGCTGCGGACCCACAGCATCAGCTCGCGCGCGCGGCGGACCGGCAGCGGGTGGGTGACGCCGAGGTCGAGCATCAGGCGCGTCAGCCGCTCTATGCCGTTGCCCTTCTCGGCGTACTCCATCGACTGCGTCATGAAGGCGTCGAGGTCGAGCTGGTCAGTCATCGCGCCGGCCGTGATCGACATCAGCGTGCGGCAGACGGCGAGCGGATCGCGCGTGACGAGCGCCGCGGCGCGGTCGCAGCTC
The DNA here is from genome assembly GCA_035473605.1 of Conexibacter sp. GTDB lineage: Bacteria > Actinomycetota > Thermoleophilia > Solirubrobacterales > Solirubrobacteraceae > Conexibacter. The sequence continues at coordinate 1,478 of DATIOB010000571.1, read as the reverse complement.
AGCTCGGTCGCCCGCGACCACTCCAGCAGCGCGGTGCGGACCGGCAGCAGCGGCAGCGGCACGCGCGAGGACTCCGTCAGCTGCAGCAGGATCAGCAGCGCCGTCCGGTAGAGCTGGTGGTCGGAGAGGATGTGCGCCGCCTCGTGCGCGAAGACCGCGCGCCGCTGGGGCGCGTCGAGCAGCCGCAGCAGCTCGGAGTTGACGACGACGATCGGGGCCTTGGCGCCGATCGCGAAGGCGTTGGCGAACGGTCTCTGCGTCACGTAGAGCGGCGGCGCGTCGCCCATGTCGAGCGTCGTGAACGCGAAGACGTGATCGCTCCAGACCTCTGGCAGCTGCTGCTCGCCGAGCCGCACCGAGGCGCCCAGCGACGCCTGCCGCAGCGCCCGCTCGTAGCCCAGCTGGATCAACATCCGCACGACCTTGTCGAGGTACGGGACGGAGGCCAGCGCGGCGGTCGCGGCACGGTCGGCAGGGTGCTGCCAGGCGCGCGGCGAGATGTCCTTCAGCTGGAAGCCCTTGACGGGTGCGTCAGACGAGGTCATTGACGCCACGTTAGCGGGCTAGCTCAAGAGCGCATAACGCGCGAACCCCGCCGCACCGGGGATCAGCGCCTCGGCGTCGGCGTCGAGCCACTGCTCCAGGATGCTCGAGTAGAGCGCGCGGAAGTCAGTGCTCGGCAGCAGGTTCCCCTCCTCGTCGAGCTTGTGCAGGCCGGGGAACTCGCCGACGATCCCACCGCGCACGCGCGTGCCCATCAGGAAGGCGACGCCACCGGCGCCGTGGTCGGTCCCGCCCGAGCCGTTCTCCTCGGGGCGGCGGCCGAACTCGCTCCAGACCACCGTGAGGACGCGATCGGCGATCCCGCGCGCCTCCAGGTCGGCCTGGAACGCGGCGAGCGCTCTGCCGCACTCGTCGATCTGCTCGGGGAAGGTGCCGCCCTGCCCGGCATGCGTGTCGAAGTCGGCGTGCGCGTCGACGGCGGCGGCGCGGATCGGCAGGCCGACGCCGAGCAGTCGCGCCATGTCGCGCAGACGGCTGCCGAGTCGGTTGTCCGGATAGCCGCTCGCGCCGCTCCCCAACGGCGCCGAGAGCGAGCGACGCAGGTCGGCGGCGTCGCGGTGCATCGCGCGCGCCGGGCCGAGCACCGGGTCCGACGAGGTCAGGCCGCCGAGCCGCTCGTAGCCGCGCAGCAGCTCCTGGTGCCAGCCGCCGCCGAAGACGCCGGGGGTCGTGAAGTCGTACTCCTCCGGCGCCGCGGCGGCCGCGACCGCGACGCGCGCTGTCGCCATCGACGGCGACAGCGTCTGGCCGACGGTGAAGCCCTGGACCGGGTTGTGGTCCTCGCCGACGACGTCGAGCCAGCGCCGCCCAGCCCGTAAGGCTTCACGACGATCAGCCGCCCGCTCCCAATGTCTGTGATCCCGCGCAATTCTCCGGCTTCGCTGATCTTGCTGACTCCGAACGTCCGCCGCCAG
>DATIOB010000570.1:0-3490 GCA_035473605.1 Conexibacter sp. | reverse complement strand
CGTCAGCCGTGTCGAAGAAGTTGACGCCGGCCTCCAGCGCCTGTCCGACGAGCCGGTCAGCCTCCCTGGCGCCGAGCCCGCCGACGGCGTCCCACGGCGGTCTACCGGCGCCGCCGAACGTCATCGCCCCGAGGCAGATGCGCGAGACGAACGTGCCGCTGCGGCCGAGCTGCTGGTACTGCATGAGTGGCTCCCTTCGAAGATGTGAAGCCAAGGTAGGCCGCTTTGGTCGGACGGAACATGGTGTGCAATCCTCAATCCATACTCGATCGTCCGAAGCTTGCCGAGGATCCGCTGACAGACGTGCTCGACCTGCTGCATGTCGAGCGCGCCGTCTCGGCGACGCTGGAGGCGCGCGGCGCCTGGGCGCTGCGCTTCCCCGCCTACGCGCACGTGAAGTTCGCCGCGCTGCTGGCGGGCGACTGCTGGCTGCTGCACGACGCGCTCGCCGCCCCGCTGCGGCTGCGCGCCGGCGACGCCTACCTGCTCGCCGACGGGGTGCCCTACGTCCTGGCGAGCGACCCGGCGCTGGAGGCGGTCGACGCGACGCCGTACTTCGAGCGAGCGGCGGTCGAGGGCGGCGCGGCGCGCTGCGGAGGCGAGGGCGAGGGCGAGGCGACGGTCGTGCGCGGCGGCGGCTTCGCCTTCGACCCGCGCAACGCCGAGCTGCTGCTCGACGCGCTGCCGCCGCTCGTCGTGATGCGCGCCGAGGATCCGGCTGCGCCGCGCGCCGCCGCGGTCGTGCGGGCGGCAGTCGAGCTGCTGTCGGCGGAGCGCGCCGCGCCGGCGCTCGGCAGCGAGCTGATGGCGGAGCGGCTCGCGGACGTGCTGTTCGTGCAGGCGCTGCGGATCGTCGCCGCGAGCGGCGCTGGCAAGACGGCCGACGGCGGCGCGCACGGCGCGCGCACCCCCGAGGCGCCCGTCCGCCGCGGCTGGGTGAGCGCGCTCGGCGACCCGCAGATCGGCGCCGCGCTGCGGCTGATGCACGGCGACCTCGCGCGCCGTTGGACGGTCGCGGAGCTGGCCGGCACCGTCGGCATGTCGCGCTCCAGCTTCGCCGAGCGCTTCCGCCGCCGCGTCGGCAGCGCCCCGCTCGATTATCTGCTGCGCTGGCGGATGGCGAGCGCCGCCCGCGCGCTCGAAGACCCGGCGGTCACGGTCTCCTCCGTCGCGCACGCGCTCGGCTACGGCTCCGACAGCGCCTTCAGCAACGCCTTCAAGCGCGTGATGGGCAGCGCGCCCGCCCACTACCGCAGCGGGCGGGCGTGAGGCGCCCGGCGGCGGACGCCCGTGCCCCGCGGACGCGTCCTCAGGCCGGGTGGGTCTCCTGCCACCAGCCGTCGAGCGCTCTCAGCGAGCCGCCGATCAGCATGTCCTTGAAGCCCTGCGTGTCGTTGACGTGCGGCAGCGGCTGCTCGGGGACGGCGACGCCGAGCGCGTCGCAGATCGGCCCCCAGCCATCCTTCGGCGACCAGATCACGAGCCGGTCAGCCGGGACGTGCGCCTTCACCTGCTCGTTCCAGCGCTCCATCGCGCCGATCAGCGACGCGCGGTCGTGGTGGTTGCCGGCGTAGGGGCCGTACTGCTCGAAGGAGATGCTGGCGACGACGTCCATGTAGCGGCGCCACAGCTCGTCGACGTGGTAGCGGGCGCGCAGCACGTGCGCCATCACCGAGTCGCCGTAGAACATCGCGTAGACGGTCTCGCGCATGCTCGCCTCCCACGCCTCCCCGTCGCGCACGCTCAGCAGCACCTTCGCGTCGGGGTAGACCTCCATCAGCTCTCTGTAGAAGAAGGCCGAGGGCCAGTCGACGGTCGTCACGTAGCCGTCGAAGATCGTCGCCCAGTCGGCCTTGCCGTCGCGCGCGGCCTCCCACAGCGGGACGCTGCGCTCGAGGTCGGACATCATGTCGCGCATGTGGTAGCAGCGCCCGATCCCGAGCATCTCCAGCGCCACCATCTGCGTCGTGGTCGCGGTGCGGGCGACTCCGGCTCCGATCAGCTTCATCAGCAAGGCTCCTCTGTCAGGCGGGCGGGTGGTGCGCCGGGGCCGTGCGACGCGCAGGCATTGTGACCTGCTCTACCCGCGACGCGCGCGCTGGAGCGCGTCGACGACCTCCTGCTTGCGCATGATCATGTGCTCCAGGCGATGCTCGAGCGCCTCGCTCTCACCGGTGTGCCCGGTCGCTGGAATGATGTCCTGCAGCTTCTCGATCGTCTCCTCCTCGAGCGCGATCAGCCGTCTGACGACCGCCTTGGAGCCCTGCGGAAGTCTTGGGTCCGGCACCCTCTGCGGCGCTCTGCCGCCGAGCGTCGCGAGCTTCTCCGCCAAGCGGCGCGCATCGACGAGGTCGGCTTCCGCGGCGCTCGCCAGCAGCGGCGCGAGGCCGACGTGCTCGAAGCCCGACAGCGACGCCGCGGCGAGCGTGTAGGCGACCGCCGAGCGCAGCTGCAGCGGCAGCGCCGTTCGCAGTCCCTCGATCGCGGCGTCCACGTCGAGCGGGTCCTTGTCTCTTCCTCTGGCCATTGGAATCCCCTACCCCGAGTTCGCCCGGCCTATCGCGCGAGCGACGATAATCGGGTCCATGGGCTTCGCCGCACACGCGCTCTCACCGGCCGAGGTCAAGGCGATGCTCGACGCCGAGCGCCGCGGCGAGCCGTTCCTCGCCTACCGCGACGGCGTCGGCGACCTGCGCCTCGAGCCGCTCGGCCTGCGCGAGCGGCTCGCGATCGGGCGGATCGCCGGCAACGACCTCGTGCTCGACTGGGACCCCCAGGTGTCGCGGTCGCACGCGCAGCTGGAGCGGATCGGCGGCGACTGGACGCTGATCGACGACGGCCTCTCGCGCAACGGCTCGCGCGTGAACGGCGAACGGATCGCCGGCCGTCGCCGGCTGGCCGACGGCGACGTCGTGCGGATCGGCCAGACGACGATCGTCTACCGCGCCCCCGGCGTCGGCAACGACAGCACGATCTCCGCCAACCCGGCGCCGGAGGCGCGCCTGACCGACGCCGAGCGGCGCGTGCTCGTGGCGATGTGCGCCCCGTTCGCCGACGCCCGCACCGGCGCCGCGCCCGTCCCCGCGACCAACCGCGAGATCGCCTCCGCGCTTAACCTGTCGCAGGACGGCGTCAAGTCACACGTGCGCGCGCTGTTCGCCAAGCTCGGCGTCGGCGACCTGCCGCAGTACCAGAAGCGCACCGAGCTGGCGCGCCGCGCGATCGAGCACGGGGTCGTGACGAAGGCCGACCTCAGCGGCCGAGCGACCCGGCGCTGACCGGGATCGTCCGCTCGACGCGCTCGCCGTCCTGGTTGCGCCAGCGCACCCGCACCGCGCCGGGCCGCGCGTCGAGCCCGACGAGCTGACCGCGCCGGTCGGCGCCGCGCAGCGGCACGCGCGCGAGCCGGCGCGAGCCGTCGAACAGATCGACCGCGACGGCGCTGCCGAGCGTGACGACAGCGACCGAGCGCAGCTCACCGCCGCCGGCC
>DATIOB010000569.1:0-1575 GCA_035473605.1 Conexibacter sp. | reverse complement strand
GCTGCCGCGCCGCTCGGAGCGAGTAGCCGACGTCGACCGTGGCGCCCGCATCATCGGTGGCGACGACGGCATGGCCGCAGACCGTTCTCACCTGCAGCCGCGCGCCGCTCCCGCGCCGCGCGAGCGGCTTTCTGAACGTCACCGTCAGCCGATCGCCCTCGAGCCGATACGCGGCATGCCCTCCGGCCGATCTGCCGACGAGGACCTGGGGCGCCTGTGCCGGATCGCTCGGCGCGGCGGCGGCCGTCCCTGACCCCGCCAGCGCCAGCCCCGTCGCGATCGCTGCCCAGCGCTGAATCCGCATTTCAGCTCACCCCACCCAGCGGGGCGCTTCTCTGCACCCCGCCGTTGCGCCAGGTGACGGTCGTGCCGTCGGCGCTCAGCGCGACGTCGGTCAGCGCCGAGGCCGGCTCGACCCGCTCCAGCTCGCGCGCCTCGCTGTCGCCGTCTCCGGCGTACAGCGTCGCCCATTCCGGCCGCGCGGGATCGTCGTAGCGCCCCACGAGCGTCCAGATGGGAACGCCGCTTCCGCTCACCAGCAGCTGCCCGACGCGCGGCGGGTAGGCGGTCCGCATGCTGCTGCCGCCGACGAGTGCCGGCTTGCCGCCGGCGGCGAGGTCGAGCACGTGCGTGCTGATCGCGACGTGGTCGTCCTTGCTGCGGCGGACCTCGACCCACGCCAGCCAGCTGTCCGCGCTCGCGAACGTCCCGATCGACGCACTGCCGCCGAACGACGGAGCAGCCTCCGTCAGCGGCAGCAGCGTGCCGCGTGACCGCAGGCACGAGCGGAAGTACTGAACGGCCTCGCCGTCGATCTCGGCGGAGAGCCCCGTGACGAGCGCGATGCCTTCGCGGAAGACGACCTTCTCACGGCCCGCCGGCACGCAGCCGGGCGCTCTGCCGCGCCGCAGCCGCATGGTCGCGGCGAAGCGCGGCTTCGCCGCAGCCGCGTCGCGCAGCTCGCACCAGTTCGCCCGTGCGGCGACGTCGCGCGAGAGCGTCGCGCGCAGCACCGTTCTCCGCGGCGTGGCCGCGACCTGCCGCCCGCCCTGCACCGCCAGCGTCGCCGCGCTCGTCTCCTCCGCAGCGGTGACGCTCTCGCCGCAGCGCACGAGCAGTCTCAGCCGGCTCTGGGCGGAGCCCGGCACCAGCCCCGCGCGAGCGGTCACCGTGAGCGTGCGCCCTTCGAGCCGGAAGCTCGCCGCACCGTCTCTGCTGTTGCCGGTCGCCAGCGCCGGCTTCGGCGGCTTCTTCGCCGCCGCTTCCGCCCCCGCCGCCGGCAGCAGCACCAGCGCCAGCCCCGCCGCGAAGATCGTCGGTCCCTGAATTCGCATGCAAGCGGGAACGTGCCATCGACCCGCGGAGTTGCGCACGAACGGCTGAAGCCCGTTCTCAGCCGGCGCTGCTTGAATGCTCGGATCTCCCGTCTCTCGCTGCTCGGCGCCGCGCGCGCCTTCATCGTCCTCGTCGCGCTCGGCACCGTCGTCGCGATGGCGCTGACGTGGCCGACGAACGTCGGCGACAAGTATCAAAGCCAAACTCGGCCGTTATCGCATGCGGGGGATGGCGATCTTC
>DATIOB010000568.1:0-7301 GCA_035473605.1 Conexibacter sp. | reverse complement strand
GCTGCGCGCGCTCGTCAACGTCGCCGGGATCGCCGCCGATCCCGACACGCTCGAGTCGATCTCCGACGTGGACCTGGAGCGGCTGTGGTCGGTCAACGTCGGCGCCGTCTTCCGCCTCGGCCGCCACGCGATCCCGCTGCTGCGCGCGGCCGGCGGCGGCGCGATCGTGACGACCTCCTCCGTCCACGCCTACGCGACGATGACCGGCAACGCCGCCTACGCCGCCTCGAAAGGCGCGCTCGTCGCGCTGACGCGGCAGCTCGCGCTCGACCTCGCGCCCGACGGGATCCGCTCCGTCTGCGTCGCGCCCGGCTCGGTCGACACGCCGCTGACGCGGCGCGAGCTGGCGCGGCGCGGTCTCAGCGCCACCGACACCGGCTTCGACGACAGCGGCTCCGCCACCGCGATCGGCCGCGTCGCGCGGCCGGAGGAGATCGCGGCCGTGATCGCCTGGGTCGCAAGCGACGCCGCGAGCGTCGTCAACGGTACGACGGTCGTCGCCGACGCCGGCCTGCTCGCCCGCCTCGTCTGAGCCGCGCCGTCGGCGCCGCGTCGGCGCGCGGACGCGGCGGAGCGGCTTGGAGGAAAGAAGTCTTGACACGCGCCGAGCGATCGGTATACGGTCTTCGTAAATTGTTTACCGTTTTCGTTTTCCGGAACGAAGCGCGGTAGAGGAGAGCTGTCGGGCCGGCACGCCGCAGAAGGGCGGCCGTGCACGACGGGGAGACGGACGGGCGCCGCGGTCGCACACGGCGCCCCGCCCGCGACGAGGAGAGAGACGACGTGAACCTGTTGCAGCGCGACCGGCCGGGAGCCCCCCTGCCCGCAGCCGTCGCGGCGGAGGCCGAGGCCGGCGCCGAGGCGGTCGCCGCACCGCCATCCGCGCCCAATCGCCTTCGCCGTGCGCTCGCTGTCAGCGAGGCCGGCGTGGTCGCCGCGCTCGCCGGCCTCGTGCTGGTCTTCTGGCTGCTGGAGCCGGCCTTCCTGTCCGGCACCAACGTCCGCTCGATGCTGACGGCGGTCTCGTTCGTCGGGATCATCGCGATCGGCCAGACGCTCCTGCTCGTCGCGGGCGAGTTCGACCTCTCGGTCGGCTCGGTCGCCGGCCTGTCCGCGATCGTCAGCGCCTGGCTGATGACGAAGGGCAACCTGCCGGTCCCGCTGGGGATCCTCGGCGGCCTGGCGACCGGCGCGCTCGTCGGCCTCATCAACGGCCTGCTGGTCGTCGGCGTCGGCATCCCCGCGTTCATCGCGACGCTCGGGATGCTGTACGCCGCCAGAGGCTTCATCTACGTCATCACCAACGGCTACCCGATCTACCCGCTGCCGAGATCGGTCGGCGAGATCGGCAGCGCCGACGTCCTCTTCGGGCTCGGCTGGTCGTTCGTGCTGCTGGTCGTGCTGGCGGTCGTCGCCGACGTCGTGCTGCGCCGCACCACGACCGGCCGCAACCTCTACGCGACCGGCGGCAACCCGGAGGTCGCGCGGCTCGTCGGCATCTCGACCGGCCGCGTGAAGATCGCCTGCTTCATGGTCGTCGGCGCGCTGTCGGCGGTCGCCGGCATGCTCGTGCTCGCCGACGGCGCCAGCGGCACCCCGTCGATCGGGACCGGCTGGGAGCTGACCGTGATCGCCGGCGTCGTGATCGGCGGCGTCAGCCTCTTCGGCGGCGTCGGCACGGTCGCGGCCGGCATCGTCGGCATGTTGCTCCTGCAGGTCGTGCAGAGCGGCCTCGTCGTCGTGGGCGTCAACCCCAACTGGCAGACCGTCGCTGTCGGACTGATCATGGTCCTGGCCGTCGGCGTCGACATCGCACGGCGGCGCGTCTCGCTCGCCGGCGGCACTTCGTAGGAACCCTGGAGAGGAGAGAGATGAACACGTACACCCCGAGCGGGCGGCGCAAGCCCCTGCGTCTGCTCGCCCTGCTCGCGCTGGCGCTCGCCGCGCTGGTCTTCGTCGCCTGCGGCTCGAGCAACGACGACGACGGCGGCGACACCGCCGCCGCTACGCAGGCCGCTGCCGACGCGCCGGCCGAGACGACCGCGGACGACGCCGCCCCGGAGGACAAGGGCAAGCTGCTGTGGGTCCAGCCGATGCGCAACCACCCGGTCCACCGCATCATGCAGGGCGGCTTCCTGAGCGAGTGCAAGAGACTCGGCTACGAGTGCGAGATCGTCGGCGCCGAGGCGCTCGACATGCCGGCCAGCGCGCCGCTCGCCGAGGCCGTCCTGGCGAAGGGCGACATCAAGGGCGTCGGCGTCTACGCCTTCGACCCGTCGACCTATCCCTTCATCGCGAGATGGGGCAAGGACTACCCGATCGTCTCCTGGCACATCCCGGTCAGAGAGGGTGAGGCGCCTGGCCTCAGAGCGGTCACCGGCACGGTCCCGACCGACTACGCCGTCGAGTCGGCGAGAGCGATCGGCAGAGAGATCGGCTGCAGAGGCACGGTCGCGGTCACCGAGGGCTCGTTCAACACGGTCGAGAACCTCGTCGCGAGAGTGTTCACCGAGACGCTGGGCGACGAGTGCCCCGACGTGAAGGTGCTCGACCCGCAGGAGGAGGGCTTCGACGTCCCCGCCGCGAAGGCGAAGGCGGTCTCGATCCTGCAGGCCAACCCCGACACGGTCGCCGCCTTCTCGACGACCGGCGGTGGCCCCGTGACGTGGGCCGGCGCGGCCGACCAGGCCGGCAAGAGACTGACGATCATCGGCATGGACTACGTCCGCCAGAACCTCGACCTCGTCAAGGACGGGAGAGTGTTCGCCGTCGTCGGCCAGCCGCTGTTCGAGGAGGGCGCCAAGACCGCCGACCTGCTCGACCAGCTCGTCGCGGGCGACACCGTCGCCTACGACAACCCGCTCCCGGCCACGATCATCACCAGAGATCAGGTCGCGAGATTCGAAGGGATGCTCGACGAGGCCGACGAGGCCACGAAGGGCCTCTAGGGACCCCACCCGACCGGACGGAGGAGCGCGCGTCGCAACGGCGCCGCGCTCCTCCGGCCCCTCTGAATCGATCTGACATGACCCACGTGCTCGAAACCGAGCGGCTCGGCAAGAAGTTCGCCGGCGTGCCCGCCCTCAGCGACGTCGACCTCGTCCTCCACGCGGGCGAGATCCACGCGCTCGTCGGCCACAACGGCGCCGGCAAGTCGACGCTCGTCAAGATCCTCACCGGCGTCCACCCCTCCGGCTCCTACGCCGGCACGGTGAAGGTCGACGGTCGCCCGGTCGCGTTCGCCTCCCCGGCGGCCGCGCGTGACGAGGGCGTCGCGTACGTGCCGCAGGAGATCCAGGTCGTCGAGCAGCTCAGCGTCGCGGAGAACCTCTTCGTCGGGCAGACCGGCCTGGAGACCGCGCCGCGCGTCTCCTTCCGCGAGCTGCGCCGCCGCGCCGGCGAGCTGCTCGGGCGGCTCGAGATCCCGCTCGATCCCCGCGCGCCCGTCGCCGCGCTCAGCGCGACGCAGCGCCAGCTCGTGATGATCGCCCGCGCGCTCACGACCGACCCGCGCGTGCTGATCCTCGACGAGCCGACGGCGTCACTCGCCGGGACCGAGACCGAGCGCCTCTTCGCCGTCCTCGACCGCCTGCGCGACGCCGGCACGACGATGGTCTTCATCACCCACCGGATCCCCGAGGTGATGCGCATGTGCGACCGCGCGACGGTGCTGCGGGACGGTCGCAAGGTCGCCGAGATCGCGCGTGCGGACTTCAGCGAGCGCGGGATCGTCGCGGCGATGGTCGGCCGCGAGGTCGACCATCTCTACCCGACCCGCTCCAGCAGACACGGCGAGCAGGAGACGCTGCGCCTGGAGCGCGTCTCCGTGCCCCATCCGACGCGCCCGCGCGACGTGCTGCGCGACATCAGCTTCAGCGCCCGCAGCGGCGAGATCGTCGGCATCGCCGGCGTCGTCGGCGCCGGCCGCACCGAGCTGTTGAGCGCGATCTACGGCGCGCTCCCGCACACCGGCACGATCGCCGTCGAGGGCGAGCCGCAGCGCCTGCGCACGCCGGCCGACGCCCGCCGCGCCGGCATCTCGATGCTGACCGAGGACCGCAAGGGCACCGGCCTGCTGTTCAACTTCGCGCTGCGCGAGAACATCACCGCCGGCAACCTCAGCGGGCTCTCGCGCGGCGGCTGGGTCGACCGCCGCGGCGAGCAGAGAGCTGCGCTCGGCTTCATCAGATCGCTGCGCATCAAGGCGCCCTCGCCCAGCTCCGACGTCGCCCACCTCAGCGGCGGCAACCAGCAGAAGATCCTGCTCGCGCGCGTGCTGATGAACGCGCCCAAGATCATGCTGCTCGACGAGCCGACCAAGGGCGTCGACGTCGAGACGCGGCAGGAGATCTACCGCTTGATCCTCGACCTCGCCGACAGAGGCGTGACGCTGCTCGTCGTCTCCTCGGAGATCGCCGAGCTGGTCGGCCTCTGCGACCGCTGCCTCGTGCTCGCCGACGGCGCGATCGTCGACGAGTTCAGACGCGGCGAGGGCAGCGAAGCACGCGTCATCGAGGCGACGACGACGGCGGTGGCGTCGTGACGCCGCTCGCGCAGCGGATCGGCAACGGGCTCGGCCCCGCGCAGGACAGCGGCCAGCACGCGACCAAGCTCGGCCGCTCGATCTACTCCGGCTGGGTCGCGGCGGTGCTGCGCGAGTCGATCATCGACGGCACGCTGCAGGCCGGCACGCCGCTGGTCGAGGCGCGCGTCGCCGACGAGCTGGCGGTCAGCCGCGGCCCGGTCCGCAGCGCCCTGCACGTGCTGGAGGGCGAGGGCCTCGTGCGCACGCTGCCCAACGGCCGCACCACGGTCGTCGGCTTCGGCGCCGAGGACCTCGACGACCTCTTCCGCGTCCGCTTCGAGCTGGAGAGCACGGCGATCCGCTGGGGCGCCGAGCGCGCCGCGCCGATAGCGCCGCTGACCAGCGCGCTCGACGCCTTCGAGATCGAGGGCGCGACGACGCCGCGGCTGGTCGAGCTGGACATCGCCTTCCACCGCGCGCTCGTCGAGCGCAGCGGCAGCCGCTTCCTCGTCGAGGCGTGGAAGGCCGTCGCGCCGGTGATCCAGACGGTGATCGCGATCGGCAACCGCCGCCTCGCCGCCGTCGATCCGGCGACCCACTTCCGTCGCATCGTCGCCTCGCACGAGCCGCTGATCGAGGCGATCGGCGCCGGCCGCGCGGAGGAGGCGGTGGCGATGCTCAGCAACCAGTTCGAATTGACCGCGTCGATGTTCGGCGACGCGCAGGGGGAGGACCGATGATCGCCGAGAGGCTGTCCGACACGCTCGCCGGCGGCATGCCGCTGCTGGAGGGCCGCACCGTGATCCTGACCGGCGCCGGGGGCGGGATCGGCCGCGCGATCGCGCGCGTGCTCGTCTCCGCGGGCGCGCGCGTCGCGCTCACCGACCTGCACCAGGAGCCGCTCGACACGCTCTCGGGGGAGCTGTCGCAGGCCGGCGTCGTGCGGGGGCACGACGCCGGCCTCGACGCGGAGGCGCGCCTGCTGACGCAGGCGATCGACGCCGCCGACCCGGCCGCCTTCGCCGCGCTGCACGCGCGCGCCAGCGCCGAGCTGGGCCCGGTCGACGGGCTCGTCAACTGCGCCGGCCTGTTCGAGAAGCGCACCCACGACGAGCTCGACGCGGCCGCCTGGACGCGCATCCTGACCGCCAACCTGCTGACCACCGCGGCCGGCTGCCAGGCGGTCCTGCCGGCGATGATCGCGCGCGGGAGCGGATCGATCGTCAACGTCGCCTCGACCGCCGGCGAGTACGGCTCGATCAGCCCCGCCAGGCACTACGCCGCCGCGAAGGGCGGCGTGATCGGCCTGACGAAGTCGCTCGCGCGCGAGGCCGCCCCGGCGCAGGTGCGCGTCAACGCCGTCAGCCCCGGCCCCGTCGACACCGACGGCCTGCTCGCGGCGACACCCGAGCAGAAGGCGATCGCCGGCTCGCGCACGCTGTTCGGCCGCCTCGGCCAGCCGGAGGAGATCGCCGGCGCCTGCATCTTCCTGCTCAGCCCCCTGTCCACCTTCGTCACCGGTCACGTCTTGCGCGTGAACGGCGGCGCCTTGTTGTGAGGAGGGTCCCACCGTCATGCCGCATCTCCCCCGGAGCGTGCTCGCGCTCCCAATCTCGCTCGTCCTGACGCTGGCAGCGTCGTCGGCCGCGCGGGCGCTCACCGTCGGTGACGCCTACGCGAACGCCGGCGCCAACCAGTGCAGCTGGACGCTCGGGACCGCCGCATCCGAGAAGGTCCTGACGTTCAGCAGCGGGACGTACACGCTCACCAGCTTCAAGAACAAGCTCACCTCCCCGGTGCGCGAGTACATCTCCGCCTCGACGCCCTCGCGCGAGGTTCGCTTCGAGTGGGACGGGACGACGATCACGGGCGCGACGCCCGGCTGGTCGTGCGTCTCGGGCAGCGCCGCGACGGCGACCGTCGGCGGTCAGTCGGCGATCAAGCTCGACGTCACGATCGCGCGCACCGGGGTGCAGGTGACCAAGCACTACCTCGTGCACCCGAGCACCGGCCTGATGCGCGAGTGGAGCGACTACAAGAACACCGGCAGCGGCGCGGCCTCGCTCGCGCGCCCCTCGTTCCTCGAGCAGCACGTGCTCGGCGACGACACCGCCGACACGTCGCTGCGCTGGATGACCGGCGCCAAGTACGCGGCCGGCTCGTGGGAGCTGCGCCAGACGGCGCTCAACTCCTCCTACGCGCGCACGTTCGACTCCTACGACCAGTTCGACTGCCCGGCCGACGCCAGCGGCGTCGCCGGCTTCGGCGACATCGCGACCTACAACGCCAGCGGTCACCTCGGCCAGAGAGAGTGGCACGACTCCTCCGGCGGCTACGTCTGGCCGGACGCGCAGCACCCCGGCCCGAGCAACGCGACCTCCCGCACGTGGGTGGCGCCGAGCGCCGGCACCGTCGACGTCGTCAGCACCGCGGCGAAGGTCGACACGGGCGGCAACGGCGTCGTCGTGTCGGTGCTCAAGAACGACACGACGATATTCTCGCCGGCGACGATCGCCGGCAGCGACACCAGAGGCATCGCCGTGAACGTCGCCAACGTCACGGTGAGAGCCGGCGACCGCATCCGCTTCGTGATCGCGGCCAACGGCGAGTGGAGCAACGACTCGACCGGCTGGAACCCGACGATCACCTACCAGGGCGGCGGCGCCTCGTACAGAGCGTCGAGCGGCTTCTCCGCGACGCAGGGCGCCAACGCCTGGCGCTACGAGGACTTCGGCTCCGGCGCGGCCTGCCCGATCGCCGGCTGGGCGGAGACCTC
>DATIOB010000567.1:0-1925 GCA_035473605.1 Conexibacter sp. | reverse complement strand
TCGTGGCGGTCGTGATGATCGCGCTGCTGACGAGGGTCGGCCCGAACGTGAAGCAGCCGAAGCTGCGCTGGATCACGCCGGGTGCCGCGGTCGGCCTGACGATCCTGATCCTCGCCTCGGTCGGGTTCGCCTTCTACGTCGGCAACTTCGGCTCCTACAACGCGACGTACGGCGCGCTCGGCGGCGTGATCGTCTTCCTGATCTGGCTGTGGATCGCCAATCTCGCTCTCTTGTTCGGCGTCGAGCTGGATGCTGAGCTGGAACGCCAGCGAAAGTTGGAGTCCGCGATAAGCTGAATGTCCCACGCACGCTTGGCCGCCTCGTCCTTCCGCGCGTTTCGACAGAGGAGCGGAGGCCCTGTGCCCCGAAGGTCAGGTCTGATCAGGCGAGTCCTCGCAACCGACCGAGCGCGGTCGGCTGACGAGCAGCGCGAGGAGAGCGACCAACCGGTCGCGCCCAGCGCCCGGCAGCGCCGCACCAGCGCGCTCGCCCGTATCCGCAGCGAACGCACCCGGCGAGGAGCCGTCAGATGACCGTCGCAGAGCAGCCCGTCACCTTCTTCGTGCCGCGGCTGGCCCCCTCCCAGCCCGATGACGAGATCGCCTACGCGGCGATGGTGCGCTGCACGACCGCGGACGCGGGAGCCCCGCCGCGGGACTCGCGCATCCACCGGCTCTGGTGCCGGCGCGGCGGGCGCGACACCGTGATCGAGGTCGGCAGAGCCGATCCCGACAACGGCGAGATCGTGCTGGCGATCTTCGACCTCGGGCGCGGGCTGCCCTACCTCGTGCACTGCGGCATGCCCGGCGACGAGGAGAACGCCGTGCGCGACCGCGTCAAGCGGCCGGTCTACGCGGTCACCGAGTTCGCCTCCTGACGAAGCTGGCTGCGGCGTCGCCGCCGCCACGCTCCCTGGCTGAGCCGGCCGCGCCGGAGGCCCTACCCTTCGGCGCGGGATGACACCGCTGCTGGCCGCCATCGACTTCGACCTCGACCTCTCGCCCGATTCGCCGCGCGGGCCGGCGCTGCTGGTGCTGCTGTCGTTCCTGCTGTCGTTCGGCTTCATCCGCACGAGCGCGCGGCTGACGCGCAGCTCGCGCGTGACGTGGTGGCCGGGCAGCGTCAGAACCGGCAGCGGCGTCCACATCCACCATCTCGTGTGGGGGATCTCGCTGCTGCTGATCTCCGGCTTCGTCGGCTACGCGACCGAGTTCAGAGATCCGTGGATGCAGATCACGGCGATCGGCTTCGGGATCGGCGCCGGCCTCACGCTCGACGAGTTCGCGCTGTGGCTCCACCTCGAGGACGTCTACTGGGCGAAGGAGGGCCGCAGCTCGCTCGACGCGGTCGTGCTCGCGACCGTCTTCGCGACGATCATCGCGATGGGCGTGCGGCCGGTCGGCCTCGGCGACACGGGCGGCACGTTCGCCTCGATCGGCGCGGTGGTGCTGTTGGTGCTGGCGTCGGGGGTCGCGTTCATGAAGGGCCGCTTCATCCTCGGGATCGTCGCGCTGCACCTGCCGTTCGTCGCGCTCTACGCGGCGGCGCGGCTGGCAACGCCCGACTCGCCGTGGGCGCGCTGGCGCTACCGCGGCGAGAAGCTGGCCCGCTCGCGCCGCCGCTTCTCGCCCGACCGCCAGCTCGCGATGCGCCGCAACCAGCTGCTCGACCTGATCGGCGGCGCGCCGAGCCGCGACTAGGGCAGGAGCGTCAGATCGGCCACATCAGGTGTGGCCGAACCGACGCTCCCCGGGCGGGCCGGGTCAGCCGCGCGGGCCGCTCGGCGGGCGCGGCGGCCGCGGGGCGCGCGGCGCTCTCGACGGCCGCGGCGACGGCGTCATGAAGCGGCTGGCGAGCTTCTTCGCCTCCTGCTTGAGCCGCTCGGCGAGGCGCGCCTCGCTGCGCACCTCGACCGAGCCGAGCGC
>DATIOB010000566.1:0-5445 GCA_035473605.1 Conexibacter sp. | reverse complement strand
CGTACGGCGCGATGTGGTCGAGCGCCAGCGGCGCGATCGCCTCCGCCGCCGGCGAGGCGGTCTGCGCGGCGACCGGCACCGGCACGTGCACGCCGACGGTCAGCTGCACGACATGGCCGGCGGGCGACGTAACGCGCACGGCTGGCTGGCCGCGCCACAGCTGCGAGCGGTCGATCCGCTCGACGCCGGCGCCGGCGTCCTCGAGCGCCTGCGCGGCGCGTTCGAGCGCGTCGAGGTCGCGCACCAGGTATGAGAAGTGGTCGACCTGTCCGTGCGGGCCGGGCGAGTACACGAGCGAGTAGGGGTCCGGGCCGTGCGCGGCGAGATAGGTGCGTCCGTCCGCGTCGGTGTGGACGTGCGCGAGGCCGAGGTGGTGCGCGGCGAAGCGCGCGGCCGCGACCGGGTCGTCGGCGTGCAGCGCCAGGTACCCCGCCCGTTCGACCGCGACCAGGCGGCGCTGGTCGCGTGCGCCGCGACGGGCGGACGACATCGTGTCGCTCATTGCTGGACTCTCCTGTGGTTGGTGTCGCAGATCATGCATCGCGCGAAGGGCCGTGCCCAGTGCCGGTCAGCCGCGCGCTGACCAGCGCCGCGGTCCGCTCGGCGGCGGCGCGGTCGACGAGGTCGAGCTGCTGTGGGGCCCGGTCCGCCACGGCCCCGGTCACACCGTCGCGCTGTACCTGCGCGACTACACGGGCAACATCGTCGAGTTCTCCTCTGAGGAGGAGGTCGTGCTCGACGACGACGCCTACGAGCCGCGGACGTGGTCGGCCGAGGACCCGACCGTGCTCGACGAGTGGGGCTCCCTGCCCCCCGAAGGGTTCCTCTGACTGAAGGCGGCGGGCGCGCCGACCATCCCGCGGGCGGCGGCTGCAGCCGCCGCCCGCCGTCGTACTCGGCGCGCCCAGTCAGCCGGCGACGCCAACGCGAAGGCAGGCGAACGAACATCAGACCGAACTTGGCCGCCAGCTCGACGTCCCCCGCCAGCTCCGTACGGCCGCCCATCACGAGCTTCACCGGCGTTGACCTCGCGGACTCAAGCGGACGAAGTCCGCGAGCCGAACTGTGAAGCGCGGTCGCCGTCGCGTCCCGCGCTGACCGCCTCCACCCACTTCAGTCGCTCCGTCGACTGGGCTTCAACGAGTTCTATGTCCAGGTCAAGCTACACCGATGGGTGGACATCGGGTCTCAGCCATGCTTGTGGAGCGATCCGTGTCGACGCAACAGTCGCATTGCGCCGCGCGTGCGCACGGCTCGCGTCGTTCTACGCGAGCCGCAACTCCGGCGGAGACGGCAGCCGGTCTCGCAGCAGTGCCGGAACCGCCGGGAGGTCGGCCAAGGGAAGCTCCACAAGGGGCGCTCACACGGTGTCCCGATACCAGCGCGGACCGCCCTCGCGGGAGGTATGAAGTTGCACGCTGCGGTCTCCCGCCAGCCTGGACGAGCCACCAGCCAACGGTCGGAGTTGGGCAGCGGCGGAATATGGATGCCCTCCATCCAGGATGCCTCAGCAGACGCTGTGACGACGTGCTCAAGCAGCTCGATCAGCTGCCTGAGAAACGGCGTCTCGAACTGGGCGTTGAAGCCGCCCCGAGGACCGAAGGTCGTCAAGGCCACGCCGCTGTCGGGGGCTATCTCAACCTCAAGGTGCCCGTAGCTCAGTCTCGGCGTCATATCGACCATGACCTCAGAAGTATGGGCTGAACGATTGACTGCGTTGGCGCCGTTTGACCGCCGTCTCCTCCTCAGTCCTAGACGGGAGTGACCCGACGTTCAGAGAACAGCTCGACCGGTTCCACGCCAACCAGTTGCGGACCATCGAACGGCGGCAGTCGCGCTGCGCGGGGCGGGGCGGGTGCCGTTCAACCGGAAGGCCGTCCTGACGATCCTGCGCAACCGCGTCGACGTCGGCGAGATCTTTGTACGAGGGCCCTACCGCGCCGCCGCACGAGCCGCTGATCGACCTCAGCCTCCGAACGCGCTTCGCAGACCTCGCCGAGCGCGGCGACGACCTCTCGCTGTGGCGCACCAACACTACGACTCCCTCCTGACCAGCCTGCTGCGCTGAACCAAATACGGCAGACGCCACGTCGGCGCCGCCGGCAAAGGCAGACGCAGAACCCACAACTACTACGTCTAGCTTCTCCGGCCTCCGCTACGGACGCGAGACCTGCGATGCGAACGCATCCCCACACCCGAGGTGGGCTTCTGCCCGGATGTTCACGGCCAGCGCAACCCGCGCCCGAGCGTGCAGGTTTGGTACTCCCTCCTGGTACTCCCTCCCCACCCGCGCCCCACCCCGCAGACCCCCGAAACGCCGAAAGCCCCACTCGCGCAGGGCTTTCGAATCAAGCGGACGACGGGCCTCGAACCCGCGACCTTCGGCTTGGGAAGCCGACGCTCTACCAACTGAGCTACATCCGCGTACGGGCGATTCTACCCAGGAGCGCGGAGGTGTGGGAGCGCGGGGTCGTAGGCTTGCCGGATGCCCCGTCGTCTGGTTCTCGCCGTGCTCGCTCTGGTCGCCGCCGGTGCCGCTTGGCGATTCCGCTCTCAACGGCGGGCGGCGAGGCGACTGGCCGCCGCGGAGCGGGCGGCGGCGAGCGTCAACGCGCCACCCGCCACCCTTACGACGCCGCCGGCGCAGCTGTCTGCTCCCGCAACCACGCCGGTCGACCCGTCCGACGCCGCCGGGGCGGCCGAACAGACTGACGATGTCGTGATCGCCCAAGACAAAGGCGATCACGGCATCACCCCTGACCCTCAGGTCGAGCCTGACAGTACGGTGGTTATGGAACCCCGCCCGCCGGTCGAGCGCCCGGAACCGCCGAGCGCCGCGGCACGCGGCCGCTTCCTCTCGATCCCGTGGTCGCCGCACCCCGATCCGCCTCCCTCCGACACGACCGAGCTGCGGCTCCACTGCACGCTGACCGCCGACGGGATGGAGCTGGCGCGCGTCGACGTGCGCGAGACCGCCTCGCAGGTCTTCGTCACCGTGCTCGCCCGTTGGGCTCCCGCCCCGCCGCCCGGCGACGGAGAGGCGTCCAGCCAGACGCCGACCGGGCGCAAACGCGAGGCGACCGCGACGCTGCGCGAGCCGCTCGGCGAGCGAGCGCTGGTGCACGCTCCGCACGACGAACCGCCCGCGGCCGAGCGGCCGCACACGCCCGCCAGGGACGACGACTCGCCGCGCTGAACCCCAAGACCTCTACCCTTCTTCCAACGTCATGCGCCGTCTCGCTGTCCCCGGCCTCGTCGCCGTCCTCGCCATCGGTCTCGTCGCGCTGCTGATCTTCGGCGTGCTGCAGACGACCGACGACTCCTCGATCGACCAGGCGATCGCGCGCGGCGAAACTCCCGCCGCGACCAGCGTCGAGCTGGCCAGACTCGACGGCGACGGCTCGGCCGCGCTGGCCGACTACAGAGGCAGAGTCGTGCTCGTCAACTTCTTCGCCTCCTGGTGCCCGCCGTGCGAGCGCGAGGCGCCGCTGCTCAACAGAGTCCAGAGAATGCTGGAGGCGGAGGGCGGCACGGTGATCGGCGTCGCCGTCGACGACACGACCGCGGACACGCGCAAGTTCCTCGCCGAGCACGGCGCGAGATTCCCCGTCTGGCGCGACGTCGACAGAAGAATGTCGAAGGCGTTCGAGCTGAAGGGCCTCCCGGAGAGCTTCGTGATCGACGAGCAGGGCGAGATCACCGCGCTCGAACGCCAGGAGATCACGCAGGCATGGGTCGACAAGAGCCTCAGACCGCTGCTCGACGGGCAGCAATGAGGCGGCTGCTCGCGCTCGCGACGCTGCTGCTCGCGCTGACCGGCGCGACGGCGCTGACCGCCGTCTCCCCCGCCTTCGCCCAGCAGTCGGACGCTCAGCGGCAGGAGGCGCAGCCGGCCAAGACCTCGCTCTACGAGATCGAGAGACAGGTCATGTGCGTCACCTGCAGAACGTCGCTGGCGGTCGCCGGCGGCCCGCAGGCCGACAAGCAGCGCGACCTGATCAAGGGCCTGATCGCCGAGGGCAAGACGAGCGCGGAGATCAAGGACGCGCTCGTGCTCGAATACGGCCAGGCGGTGCTCGCGCTGCCCGAGGACGACGGCTTCAACATCGCCGTCTACCTCGTGCCCGTGCTCGTCGTGCTCGCCGCATTGGTGCTCGCGGCGCTCTTCCTGCCGCGCTGGCGCCGCCACGCGCGCGCCGTCGCCGGGACGCAGCAGGGGCCGCTCGAGCCCGAGCTGAACGCCGCCGACGCGCGCCGTCTCGACGACGACCTCAAGCGCTACGACTGACTGAAACCGCCGGGCCGCGGACGCGGCGCCGGCCGCGCCCGACGGCCTCGGGCTAGGCGCTCGGCTCAGCGGCGACGTCGCCGCCGCCGAGTCTCGCCATCGAGTCGGGAGCGCTGACGCCCAGCAGCGCCAGCGTCCGCGCGATCGTCCGCCGCGTCGCGACCAGCAACGCGATCCGCGACGCCTCGACGCCCTCGCCCTCGGCGCCGAGCACGCGGCAGTCGCGGTAGAAGGCGGTGAAGTCCTGCGCCAGCTCCAGCGCGTAGGCGGTCAGACGATGCGGCGCGCGCTTCTCGGCCGCCTCGGCGATCTCGTCCGGGAAGGCGAGCAGCTTCTTCAGCAGCGTCCGCTCGGCCGGGTCCAACGGCTCCGTGCGCCCCGCGACCGCGCCGGCCGCGTCGCCGCCGCCACCGCCGCCCGCGACGCCGGCCAGCGCCGCGTCGACCGTCTCCGCGCCGGCTCTCTCCAGCATCGAGGCGATCCGCGCGTGCGCGTACTGGACGTAGTAGACGGGGTTCTCGCTCGACTGCTTGCGCGCGAGGTCGAGATCGAGGTCGAGCGAGGTGTCGTGCGTCCGCTGCAGCATGAAGAAGCGGGTCGCGTCGACGCCCAGCTCGTCGAGCAGCTCGTCGAGCGTCGTGAAGATGCCGCGGCGCTTGGACATCTTCTCGCGCTCGCCGGCCTCGACGAAGTGGACGAGCCGCATGATCAGGATCTCCAGCTTCTCCGGATCGCCGCCGAGCGCCTCCATCGCGGCCTTCAGGCGCGCGACGTAGCCGTGGTGGTCGGCGCCGAAGACGTTCAGCTGGCGCTCGAAGCCGCGCTCGCGCTTGCTCTCCAGGTACGCGACGTCGGAGGCGAAGTAGGTCGGCTCGCCGTTGGAGCGTTCGAGCACGCGGTCCTTGTCGTCGCCGAAGCTCGTCGTGCGCAGCCACAGCGCGCCCTCGTGGCGATACGTGTGCCCGAGCTGCTCGAGCTGCGCCTCGGCGCGCTTGACCGGGCTGGGATCGCCGTCGTAGAGCGACTTCTCGCTGAAGAAGCGGTCGTACTGGACGCCGTAGCGCGTCAGCGTCGCCTTGATCCGCTCGTACATCAGCGCGACCGCGATCGTCGCCAGCTCGTCGGGGTCGCCATCGGCGGCGCCGGGGATCTCGGCC
>DATIOB010000565.1:0-1944 GCA_035473605.1 Conexibacter sp. | reverse complement strand
GTCCAGACGCCGGCGCCGAGGTCCTGCGCCGCCTCCTCGATGAACGGGTCCATCCCCTCCAGCCGCGCTCTCACCGTCACCACGACGTAGGAGACGGTGAACATGATGTGCGCGATCACGATCGTCCAGAAGCCCGTGTCGACGCCGATCACGAGGAACATCGCCAGCAGCGAGGCGCCGAGCACGACCTCCGGGGTCGCCATCGGCAGGAAGACGGCGAAGCCGGCCGGCCCGCGCCCGCGGAAGCGGTAGCGGGTCAGCGCGAGCGCCAGGAAGGTGCCGAGCGCCACCGCGCCGATCGTCGTCAGCGCGGCGATCTCGAGCGAGTTGACGAGCGCCTTCGCGAGGTCGGGATCGGCGAACGGGTCCTTCCAGTGGTCGAGCGTGAAGCCCTGCCAGGTGAAGTTGAAACGGCCCTTGTTGTCGTTGAACGAGAACAGGACGATCAGGAAGACCGGGATGAAGAGGAACAGCAGCGCGAGGACCGACCAGATCCCCAGCGCCCAGTTGCGTGTGCGGTCGCGGGCGGACATCAGGTCGCGGCCTCCGTCAGCGTTCTGGTGCCGAGCAGTCGCGAGTAGATCGCGATGCCGACGAGGATCACGGTCATCAGGATGAACGACAGCGCCGCCGCCGTCGGATAGTCGAGCACCGTCAGGAACTTCGACTGCACGACGTTGCCGATCATGTACTGGTTCGACGTCCCCAGCAGCGCGGCGTTGATGTAGTCGCCGGTGGCGGGGATGAAGACCAGCAGCGAGCCGGCGAATATGCCGGGGACTGCGAGCGGCAGCGTCACCTTGCGGAAGGCCATCGCGCGGCTGGCGTAGAGGTCGGTCGCGGCCTCGACGTAGCGGCGGTCGATCCGCTCCAGCGCGACGTACAGCGGCAGCACCATGAACGGCAGGAAGTTGTAGGCGATGCCGGCGATCACGGCAGCGCTCGTGGCCAGCACGCGGCCGTCCTCGGCGACGATGCCGACCTCGCGCAGCCGTTCGACGACGAAGCCGTTGTCGGCCAGGATCAGCTGCCAGGCGACCGTCCGCAGCACGTAGCTCATGAAGAACGGCAGCACCACGAGCAGCAGCATCAGGTTTCTCCACCGGCCCGCCTTGTACGCCATGAAGTAGGCGAGCGGGAAGGCGATGATCAGGTCGACGACGGTCGCGATCCCGGCATACATGAAGGAGCGCAGGAACTGCTCCTTGTAGTCGCTGATCGCGTTCGTGTAGGTCTCGAACGCCCACGTCAGCGTGTAGCCGGCCTCGGGGTCGCCGGTCATCAGCGAGACGCTCGCCTGGTTGGCGAGCGGGATCGCGAAGAACAGCAGCAGCCACAGCAGCCCCGGCAGCGCGAACATCCACGGCAGCAGCTTGCGCCGCCGCTCCAGTGACAGACCCATGCCTTAGGCCCCCGTGACCTTCGCCATCGCCTCGTACATCTGCTGCTCCTGCTGTGTCGAGAAGGTCGGGTAGGAGTGCAGCCGCTCGCGCACCTCGTCGGGCGGGAAGATCAGCTCGTTTCTGGCGATGTCGGGGTCGGTTCTCTCGAGGATCTCCTTGATCCCGTCGACCGGCGAGAGGTAGTTGACCCACGCGCAGACCTCGGCGGCCACGGCGGGCTCGTAGAGGTAGTTCATCATCGTCTCGGCCGCGTACGGATGCTCGACTGCCAACGGCATCATCATGTTGTCGGTGAAGAGCATCGCGCCCTCCTCCGGATAGGCGAAGCGCAGGTTCGGGTTGTCGCTCTGGAGCTGGACGAGGTCGCCGGAGTAGGCGAGCGCCATCGCGATGTTGCCCTTCGTGAGGTCGGTCGTGTAGTCGTTGCCGGTGAAGCGCCGGAACTGCCCGGCGTCGTTCATCTCGCCGATTCTGTCGATCGCTTCGAGCATCTGGTCGAGCGTCGCTCTCGTCGCGTCGACCCCCTCGCCGAGCAGCAGCG
>DATIOB010000564.1:0-17348 GCA_035473605.1 Conexibacter sp. | reverse complement strand
GGTCGCCTGCGAGACCTCCGCGCGTGCCGCCACATCTCGAATGGTCACCACCACGGGCGCGAGCATACACGGCCGGCCGTCTGTGAGAGCGCTCTCAGCCACTGTCGAAAGAACACTCGAGGGATGTTGGCCAAATGTCATGAGAGCGTTATCAGAGATGTGTTAGTCTGCCGCGCAGCGCTCATCTGAGAGCGCTATCAGAAGGACGGCGGGAGTCACGGTGAACGGCACCCGCCGAGCATTGCAAGGAGAGGAAGAGGCATTGTCTGACGGCGAGCGATTCGTCGCGCTCGGCGACAACTGCGTGGACCACTACCGGGCGCTCGGCGTCCGCGCCGCGGGCGGCAATGCCGTCAACGTCGCGGTCAACTGGGCGCGCGCGGGTCTTCGCAGCGGGTACATGGGAGCAGTGGGACCGGATCCCGACGGCGACCTGCTGCGCACCGAGATCGCCGCGCAGGGCGTCGACGTCAGCCGTCTGCACACGCTCGACGGCGCCACCGGCGTGACGCTGATCGAGCTGACACCGGACGGCGAGCGCGTGCTCGCGCACGAGGACTTCGGCGTCACCGCCGACTACCGCCCCGACGCGGGCGACCTCGACTTCGCCGCCGGCGCCGCGGTCGCGCACTGCTCGACGCTGACCGACTTCCGCGCCGCCGTGCGCGGGTTGACGGAGCGCGGCGTGCCCGTCTCCTACGACTTCTCGACCCGGCACGAGCTGGAACGGCTCGACGGCATCGACGTCGCCTTCTACTCGTGGGAGGCGACCGCCGACGACGGCGCCCGCGCGCTGCTGCGCCAGGCGCTTGCCGGCGGCGCCCGCCACGCCGTCGTCACCTGCGGCCGCCACGGGAGCCTCGCCGGCAGCGCCGAGGAGATCGTCTTCGTGCCGGCGCGCGAGGTCGACGTCGTCGACACGCTCGGCGCCGGCGACAGCTACATCGCCGCGTTCCTGCGGGCGCTGCTGGAGCGGCGTCCGCTGATCGAGTGCGCGGCGCGCGGAACCGACGCGGCGGCGGAGTGCTGCCGGCGGGTCGGAGGCTTTCCCCAGGCGGCGACCGCGGCGGTCGAAGCCGCGGTGGAGCAGGCCGGTTCAGTGGCAACGAAGCAAAGGAGGACCGACGATGGGGACAAGTGACGTCCCCGTGCTCCGGGCGACCGGGGTCACGAAGCGCTTCGGCCACGTCGAAGCGCTGCGCGGTGCGAACCTCGACGTTCGCGCCGGCGAGGTGCATGCCCTGCTCGGCGACAACGGCGCCGGCAAGTCGACGCTCGTGAAGATGCTCTCGGGCGTCTACCAGCCCGACGACGGCACGATCGAGATCGACGGCAGAGCGGTGCGCTTCGGCTCGCCGAGAGAAGCGCAGGAGAACGGCGTCGAGACCGTCTATCAGGACCTCGCGCTCGCCTCGACGCTGCCTCCGGGCGACAACGTCTTCCTCGGCCGCGAGCTGCTCAAGCCAGGCCTGCTCGGCAAGCTCGGCTTCGTCGACCGCCCGACGATGCGCCGGCGCGCCGCCGAGGAGCTGGCGACCGTCGGCGCGCGCGTGCCGTCGGCGACCGTCCCGGTCGGCTCGCTCTCCGGCGGCCAGCGGCAGGCGGTCGCGATCTCGCGCTCGCTGATCTGGGGCCGGCGGCTGCTGATCATGGACGAGCCGACCGCAGCGCTCGGCGCCAGACAGACCCACTTCGTGCTGGAGCTGATCAAGAAGGTGCGCGACGACCGCGGGATGGCGATTCTGCTGATCTCGCACTCGCTGCCCGACGTCTTCGAGGTCGCCGACCGCGTCACCGTCCTGCGACTCGGCGAGGCCGTCATGACCGAGCCGATCGCCAACTGCACGACCGAGTCGCTGCTCGGCGCGATCACCGGCGGCCTGCAGCTGGGACCGAAGAAGGAGAAGGCATGAGCGCCACCGCCGAGACGCAGGCGCAGCAGCCGGCGCCGCCGGAGGCCGATCGCAAGGCCGAACGCGCGCAGAAGCGGGCCGAGCGGTTCGAGAGCCTGACGATCGCGGCGATCCTGCTGGTGATCATCGGGATCTTCGCCGTGCTCGCGCCGGAGGGCTCGTTCCTGACGGTCGACAACCTGAGAAACGTCGCGCTCGACGCCTCCGCGATGCTGATTCTCGCGGCCGGCATGACCTTCCTGCTGATCGCCGCCGGGCTCGACCTCTCGAACGGCGCGATGGTCGTCTTCGCGGCCGTCGTCTCGGCGAAGGTGATGCTGTGGCTGGCCGGCGACGTGACGCCCGACGTCGCGCAGATGGACCATCCGCACCTGGCGCTCGCGCTCGTGCTCGGCATCTTCGCCGCGCTCGGGATCGGGCTCCTGTGGGGCCTCGTCAACGGCCTGCTGACGGTCAAGGCGAAGATCCCGGCGTTCATCGCCACGCTCGCGACCTCGGGCGTGATCCTCGGCCTCGCGCAGGTCTGGACCGGCGGCCTCAACGTCTCCGGCGCGCCGATCCAGCTGCAGGAGTTCTTCGGCCTCGGCTCGCTCTTCGACGCGATCCCGTGGCCGGTCGTCGTCGCGATCGTGGTGACCGGCGGGCTCTGGATCGTGCTCGCCTTCACCCGCTTCGGCCTGCGCACGTACGCGATCGGCGCCAACCCGGACGCGGCCCGCCGCGCCGGCATCAACGTCAACCGCCACATGCTGATCCTCTACATCCTGATGGGTGTGCTGGCCGGCATCGTCGGCGTGATCGACCTGGCGCGCTTCAACACGGCGTCGGTCTCCGGTCACACCGAGGACGCGCTCGCCGCGATCTCGGCGGTCGTGATCGGCGGCACCTCGCTGTTCGGCGGTCGCGGCCGCATGTCCGGCACCGTGATCGGCGCGCTGATCCCGGCCGTGCTGCTGAACGGCTTCGTGATCATGGCGATCGACCCCTTCTGGCAGAACGTCGCCGTCGGCATGGTCCTGCTCGCCGCCGTCTACGTCGACCAGCTGCGCCGCCGCAAGGCCCAACAAGTCTGACCCCGTGGTGTTGTTCCCCCTGCCTCACAAGGAGAGTGCTGTGTCCAAGATGATCCGCGCGATTGCGAGCCTGGCCCTGGTGGCGCTCGCGGCGCTCGTGCTGGCCGCCTGCGGCAGCTCCGACGACGACGACTCGTCGACGTCGAGCGGTTCCGCGTCGACCGGCGCCGCGACCACCGGAGGCGGCGAGGCCGCCGCGGGCGACAGAGCGAGAAAGTCGTACAAGATCGCCCTGATC
Source organism: Conexibacter sp. (assembly GCA_035473605.1). GTDB lineage: Bacteria > Actinomycetota > Thermoleophilia > Solirubrobacterales > Solirubrobacteraceae > Conexibacter. Next base: position 14,124 of record DATIOB010000564.1, on the reverse strand, counting down.
ACCAACGAGGAGTCGTCCTTCTACATCACGCTCAACGCCGGCGCGCAGGCCGAGGCCGAGCGCCTCGGCGTCGAGGTCGACTGGCAGGCCCCGCGCACGCCGGACCTGCCGTCGCAGACGGCGACGCTGCAGTCGGTGCTCGCGCGCAGACCCGACGGCGTGCTGATGACGGCCGTCGACAGAACCGGCATGGTCGCGCCGATCCGGCAGCTGCAGTCGCAGAGAATCCCCGTGATCATGCTCGACTCCGACGTCGCCGACAGATCGGTCCGGATGGCCTTCATCGGGACCAACAACGAGGCCGCCGGCAGACTGGCCGCCGAGACGATGGACGGGCTCCTCGACGGCAGAGGCAAGGTCGCCTACGAGGGCTACGTGCCCGGCATCGAGAGCGTCGACCAGCGCGAAGCCGGCTGGAGAGCGGGCCTCGCCGACTTCCCCGGCCTCGAGTCCGTCGGCCAGACCTACGACAGAGGCGACCTCGCCGACGTCGCCGCCAACGTCAACGGCCTGCTGCGGCGCAACTCCGACCTCGGCGGCATCTTCGCCTCCTGGACGAACGCCGCGATCGGCACCGCGCAGGCGGTCCAGAACGCCGGCAAGACCGACGACGTCAACGTCGTCGCGATGGACGCCGACCAGCAGGAGGTCACGCTCCTCAGAACCGGCGCGATCGACGCGCTCGTCGTGCAGCAGGTCTTCACCGCCGGTGAGCTCGGCGTCAGACAGATGGTCGAGTACCTCGAGAACGGCACGAGACCGACCGACACGCTGCTCGACCCCGTGATCGCGACGAGAGACAACGTCGACGACGAGGAGATCAGAAAGCTCCTCTACCGCGCGGCGGAGTAGCGAGACGTGGCGGGCAGGGACGCCATGCGCCGGGAGACGATCCGGCTCGGCGGCGGCATGCGCGGTGACGAGGGAGCGGGAGCCCCTCCGCATCGATCGCTGTGGCTGCTGGAGTCGCTCGACGTTCCGGACGAACCGGGCGCGCCGTTCTCAGGGGACCTGTCCCCACTCCTGGGAGCGGCGCGCGCCGACGTCGCGATCGTCGGCGGCGGCTACGTCGGGCTGTGGACGGCGCTGGAGCTGAAGAAGCGCGAGCCGGCGCTGGAGGTGACGCTGCTGGAAGGCGACGTCTGCGGCGGCGGCGCCTCCGGCCGCAACGGCGGCCAGATCCACTCCTGGTGGGAGCGCCTCGGCGGTCTGTCCGCCGTCTGCGGAACCGAGGAGGCGGTGCGCCTGGCGCGCGCCTCCGAGGAGGCGCTGGAGACGCTCCAGCGCCTCTCCGACGACGGGCTCGACTTCGACCTGCGCCGCGACGGCTGGGTCTGGACGGCGACGACGCCGGTCCAGCTCGGCGCGTGGGAGCAGGTGCTGGAGCGCGTCGCCCGCCACGGCGGCTCGCCGTACGAGCGGCTGAGCGCCGAGCAGGTCGCCGAGAAGACCGGTTCGCCGGTCCACCTCGGCGGCATCTGGGAGCGCAGCGGCGGCACCGTCCATCCCGCCAAGCTGGTGCGCGGGCTGCGCCGGCTGGCGCTGGAGGCCGGCGTGCGGATCCACGAGCACACGCGCGTGCGCGCGATCGAGCCCGGTCCCGGCGCCTCCGGCGCCGTCACGCGCGTCGTGACGGAGGCCGGCGCGACGCTCGACGCCGCGCGCGTCGTGCTCGCCTCCGGCGCCTGGGCGGCTGCGCTGCCCGAGTTCGCCAACCGCATGTTCGTCGTCGCCAGCGACGTGATCGCGACGCGCCGCGCGGCCGAGCGGCTCGACGCGATCGGCTGGGACGACGGCGCCGCGATCTGCGACTCGCAGATGCGCGTCCTCTACTACCAGCGCACCCCTGAGGGCCGCGTCGTCTTCGGCCGCGGCGGCGGCGCCGTCGCGCTGAACGGCCGGATCGGCCGCGGCTTCGACCGCTCCGATCGCTTCGCGCGCGACGCGACGCAGGCCTTCCGGCGCGTCTACCCGATGCTGTCGGACCTCGCGATCGAGCAGTCGTGGTCGGGCCCGGTCGACCGCACGCTCGCGCACGTGCCGCTGTTCGGCCGCCTCAGAGCGAACCCGAGCGTGCTGTACGGCGTCGGCTGGAGCGGCAGCGGCGTCGCGCAGTCGGTGATCGGCGGCAGAATCCTCGCGAGCCTCGCGCTCGACGCCGACGACGAGTGGTCGCGCAGCGGCCTCGTCGACCAGCCGCCGCTGACCTTCCCGCCCGACCCGATCCGCTGGGCCGGCGCGCACCTGGTGCGCGGCGCGGTGCGGCGCAAGGCGCGCGCCGAGGACGCCGGCCGCACGCCGCGCTGGATCGACCGCCGCATCGCAGCGTTGACACCTGGACTTCCCGAAGGCGAAGGACGCACGTGAACGATTCGCTTGAAACCCGCGTGCGCGCGGCGGTCGAGGCGCATGCCGAGGAGGCGTACGCGCTGCTGGAGCAGCTCGTCGCGATCGACTCGACCAGCCCCGACTTCCCCGGCCTCGACCGCGCCGCCGTGCTCGGCGGCGAGGGCCGCTGCACGGCGCTGCTCGGCCGGCGCTACGGCGAGCTGGGGCTGCGCTGCGAGACGGTCGCGCCCGACCCGGAGCGGCCGAACCTCGTCGCCGTGCTGGAGGGTGCCGGCGGCGGCCGCTCGCTGATCCTCAACGGCCACGTCGACACCGTCCCGCCGGTCCGCCGCGAGACGTGGGCGATGGCCGACCCGTGGACGCCGGAGCGGCGCGACGGGATGCTGTTCGGCCTCGGCGCGACCGACATGAAGGGCGGCGTCACGGCCGCCTGGCTGGCCGTGCGCGCGCTGCGCGAGGCCGGCGTCACGCTCGCCGGCGACCTGCTCGTGCAGTGCGTCGTCGGCGAGGAGCAGATGCAGCACACGCTCGGCACGAGCGCGGTGCTCGAGGCCGGCTTCGACGGGCGCCGCGCGGCGCGCGACGGCGCCGCGGCCGAGGTCGGCGCGATCGTGCTGGAGCCGTCCTCCGCGCCGCGCCCGCTCTCGCTCTCGACGACCTCCGCCGGCAACTGGGTCTTCCGCGTGACCGTGAAGGGCCGCGCGACCCACGCCGGCAACCGCGCCAGCGCGATCCGCCCCGGCGGCGAGGGCGCGGCGCTCGGCGTCAACGCCGTCGAGAAGGGGCTGCTGCTGGTGCGGTCGCTGCTGGAGCTGGAGCAGGAGTGGGGTCAGACGAGATCGCACCCCGCCTTCCCGCCCGGCTTCTTCGCGATCAACCCCGGCTCCTTCCACGCCGACGCCGGCACGGCGAGCGCCTCCTACCTCGCCGACCGCGCCGTCTTCGACGTGCTCGTCTGGTACCCGCCGGACGCCGATGCCGAGGCCGTTCGCGACGAGCTGGAGCGGCACCTGCAGCTCGCGTCGCAGCTGGACCCGTGGCTGCGCGCCAACCCGCCGGAGATCGAGTGGCTCGGCAACTGGCCGGCCGCGACGACCGCGTGGGAGGCGCCGCACGTGCAGGCGCTCGCGCAGGCGCACGAGCGCGTCACCGGCGACGCCGTCGCGGCGCCGAGCGCGGCGAACCAGAGCGGCTTCCAGGCCGTCACCGACGCCTCGTTCCTGGAGGCGGCGGGGATTCCGGCCGTCGTCTACGGACCGGGCGACCTGCGCCGCGCCCATGCCGCCGACGAGCACATCGCGCTCGCCGAGATCGCGACCTGCGCCGCCGCCGTCGCGCTCGCCGCGATCGACTTCTGCGGAGTGGCCTCCGACGTAGAGGAGACGCGCTGATGCCCGCGCTCGACTTCGCCGCCAACATCGGCCTCGCCGCCAAGCGCTGGCCGGAGACGGCGGCATGGGCGCAGGTGCTCGCCGATGCCGGCATCGACTGCGCGCAGTTCACCTTCGACCTGCTCGACCCCGGCCTCGTCGACGATCTCGACGCCTTCCGCCGCGTGCGCGCGGAGGCCGAGCAGAACGGCGTCGCGATCAGCTCGGCCTTCACCGGCGCCGGCACGTATGCGCAGAACATGCTCGGCCATCCCGACCCCGTCCTGCGCGCGGCGAGCGAGCGCTGGTACGAGCGCGCGATCAAAGCCGCCGCCGCCCTCGGCGCGCCCGCCGTCGGCGGCCACGTCGGCGCGCTCAGCGTGCGCGAGGCGGCCGACCCGGCGCTGCGCGCGGCCGCGATCGAGCGGACGGTCGCGGCCGTCCTGCGGATCGCCGACCACGCCGCCGCCGCGGGCGTCGACTGCCTGCTGTGGGAGATCATGCCGGTCGCGCGGGAATACCCCGCGACGATGGACGAGGTGCAGGAGCTGATGGAGCGCCTGGAGCCGCGCGCCGCGGTCCCGGTGCGGCTCTGCCTCGACGTCGGCCACGCCTGCCGCGACGGCGCCGACGCGACCGAGCGCGATCCCTACGCGTGGCTGGAGCGGCTCGGCCCGTGGGCGCGCAGCATCCATCTGCAGCAGAGCGACGGCGTCGCCGATCGCCACTGGCCGTTCACGCCCGCGCACAACGCCGAGGGGATCATCGACCCCGAGCGCGTGATGGCGCTTGTCGCGCGGCTTCCGCAGGCGCGCGTCGAGCTGGCGCTCGAACCGATCCCCGCCCCCGAGACCCCCGACGCGCAGGTCGCCGACGAGCTGCGCGTCTCCGCGGAGCACTGGCGGCCGGCGCTCGACCGCGCCCGCGCCGCCGCCTCCGCCGCAGCACCCGCACCGACAGCAATCAGGAGAACCACCACATGAGCACTCTGCTCGGCATCGACGTCGGCGGCACCTTCACCGACGTGATCGCCTACGACGAGAGAGAGCAGCGCGTGCTCGTCGACAAGGTCAGCTCGACCCCGGCGAACCCCGAGCGCGGCGTGATCGAGGCGATCCGCAAGCTGCGCGAGCAGCGCGGCGTCGACACCGGCGCGCTCGGCGTCTTCGCCCACGGCTCGACCGTCGCGACCAACGCGCTGCTGGAGCTGAAGCTGGCCCCGACCGCGCTGCTGGTCACCAGAGGCTTCCGCGACGTGCTGGAGATCGGCTCGCAGAAGCGCCACGACATGTTCGACCTCGGCCTCGTCAAGCCGGCGCCGCTGATCCCGCGCGAGCTGGTGATCGAGGTCGACGAGCGGCTCGACCGCGAGGGCGCCGTCGTGCGCCCGCTGCGCGACGAGCAGGTCGACGCGCTCGTGGAGGCGGTGCGCGAGAGCGGCGTCCGCGCGATCGCCGTCTGCCTCCTCTTCAGCTTCCAGAACGCGACCCACGAGCAGCGCCTCGGGGCCGCCCTGCGCGAGCGCCTGCCGGAGGTGTCGGTCGCGCTCAGCTCCGACATCTGCCCGGAGATCAAGGAGTACCCGCGCGCCTCCACGACGGTGATCGCCGCCGCGCTGCAGCCGCTCGTCGCCGACTACATCGACGGGCTCGACAGAGGGCTCGCGTCGCAGGAGGTGCGCGCTCCCTTCTTCGTGATGCAGTCCTCCGGCGGCGTCATGTCGGCGGCCGAGGCGGCTGTCAACCCGCACCGCATGATCCTCTCCGGCCCCGCCGCCGGCGTGATCGCGGCGGCGCGGCTGGCGCAGGTCGAGCAGTACGCCAACCAGATCACGTTCGACATGGGCGGCACCTCGACCGACATCTGCCTGATCGCCGACGGCAGACCGCGGCTGGAGCGCGAGAGCTTCTTCGACGGCCGCCCGGTGAAGGTCCCGCAGGTCGACATCCACACGATCGGCGCCGGCGGCGGCTCGCTCGCCTACGTCGACGGCGGCGGGCTGCTGCGCGTCGGCCCCGAGAGCGCGGGCGCCCAGCCCGGACCCGCCTGCTACGGCCGCGGCGGCACGCGCCCGACGACGACCGACGCGCAGATCGCGCTCGGCCGGATCGACCCCGCGTCGTTCCTCGGCGGCGAGATGGCGCTCGACGTCGACGCGGCCCGCGCCGCGATCCAGGAGCACGTCGCGACGCCGCTCGGGCTCGACGTCGACGCCGCGGCGGCCGGCATCCTCGACATCGCCGACGCGGTGATGGCGCGCGGCGTCCGCGTCGTCTCCGTCAATCGCGGCTACGACCCGCGCGACTTCTCGCTGCTCGCCTACGGCGGCGCCGGCGCGATGCACGCGCTCAGCGTCGGCAAGCTCGTCGACGTGCCGCGCGTGCTGGTGCCGCCGTACCCGGGCGCCTTCTCCGCCTTCGGGCTCGTCAACGCCGAGCTGCGCCACGACGTCGTGCGGCCGGTCGAGCGGCCGCTCGCCGAGCTGACCGTCGCGCAGATCGAGGAGCGCTACGTGCCGCTCGTCGCCGAGGCGCGCGAGCGGCTGGCGTCGCTGTCGGGCCTCGCGCGCGACGTGCGCGTCAGCCGCATGGCCCGCATGCGCTACACGTGGCAGGACAACGCCGTCGAGCTGACCTTCGACGACGACGGCCCGCTCGACGAGGCGGCGCTGGCCGCGCTCGTGGAGCGCTTCCACGTCGAGCACGATCGCGAGTTCGGCCACAGCAACCCCGCCGACGCGGTCGAGCTGGTCGGTGTCGGCGTCGCCGCGCTCGGCGACCTGCCGCGCCCGCCGCTGGAGGAGGCCGCCGACGGCTCCGACGGCGGCGCGCCGGAGCCGCGCACGACCCGCCGCGTCTTCTTCCGCGAGACCGGCTGGGTCGACGCGCCCGTCTACGAGCGCACCGCGCTGAAGCCCGGCCAGCGCGCGCTCGGCCCCGCGATCGTCGAGGAGCGCGAGGCGACGACGATCGTCATCCCCGGCGTCGAGCTGTCGGTCGACCGCTGGAGCAACCTCGTCCTCACCTACCTGCAGGAGGCCAGATGACCGCCGTCAAGGACCCGATCACGACGGAGGTCGTGCGCCACTCGCTGGAGACGATCGCGGAGGAGATGCGCACGTCGCTCTACCGCACCGCGATGACCTCCGTGGTGAAGGACATGCTCGACTACTCGTGCGCGCTGTTCGACCCGCGCGGCCGCCTGCTGGCGACCGCGATCGACATCCCGACGCTGCTCGCCTCGATGGGCCCGGCCCTGCGCGCGCTGATCGACAAGTGGGGCTCCGACATCCATCGCGGCGACGTGCTGCTGATGAACCACCCGTACATGGGCGGCGTCCACACCTCCGACGTCAACATCTTCGTGCCGGTCTTCGACGGCGCCGACCGGCTCGTCGGCTTCTCCGGCACGGTCGCCCACCACGCCGACTGGGGCGGGCGCCTGCCCGGCACCTGCGCGGCCTCGAACCAGTCCGTGTTCGAGGAGGGCGTGATGTACCCGGCGATCAAGCTGGAGGAGGGCGGCCGGCCCAACCAGGCCGTCTACGACATCATCGGCGCCAACGTCCGCAACCCGACGATGAACCTCGGCGACATCCGCGCGCAGCTCGCTGCCGCGCGCACCGGCGAGCGGCGGCTGGCGGTGCTGGCCGAGCGTCACGGCACCGACGAGTTTCTCGAGATCGTCGACGGGCTGATCGCCTACGCGGCGGCGCGCACGCGCCAGCGGATCGGCGAGCTGACCGACGGCGTCTACGAGGCCGAGGGCTTCCTCGACAACGACGGCCGCAACTTCGACGAGCCGGTGCGCGTGCACGCGAAGCTCACGATCAGGGGCGAGTCGCTCAGCGTCGACCTGTCGGGCTCGGCCGACCAGCGCGTCTCGGGCATGAACTGCCCCTACTCGACGACGATCTCCGACGTCCACTACGCGGTGCGCTGCGTCCAGAGCGCCGACGTCCCGTTCAACGAGGGCTGCCTGGAGCCGGTCACGCTGGAGGTGCCGAAGGGCAACCTCTTCAACCCCGAGTTCCCGTCCGCGACCAGCGACCGCCACCTCACCTCCGAGCGGCTCTGCGACGTGCTGACGCGCGCGCTCGTGCAGGCCGCGCCGGAGGCCGGCTCGGCCGGCTGGTTCAGCGGCTATCCGGTCTTCATCCCGGAGACGCGCTCACCGAAGACCGGGCAGAGAGTCGTGCTGCTGGCGCAGGTCGCCGGCGGCGCCGGCGCGACGACCGGCCACGACGGCGGCGACGCACTCGACGTGCACGCCTCCAACTGCGCGATCATCCCGGCGGAGACGGTCGAGATGAACTACTCGATCCGCGTCGAGCGCTACGAGCTGCAGACCGACAGCGGCGGCGCCGGCCGCCAGCGCGGCGGCCTCGGCATCCGCGCCGACTACCGCGTGCTCGGCGACGAGCCGGTCTTCTGCATCTCCGAGTCCGAGCAGTCCGATCAGCGCTTCGCCGCGCCCGGCCTGGAGGACGGCCTGCCCGGCAGAGCGGCCTCGATCCACCTGCTGCGCGACGGCGAGGAGAGACCGCTGCGGGGCAAGGGCGAGTTCGTCGTGCAGCCGGGCGAGATCGTCTCGATGCGCGCCGGCGGCGGCGGCGGCGCCGGCGACCCGCGTGAACGCGACCGCGCGGAGGTCGCCGCCGACGTGCGCGCCGGGCGCGTCTCGCCGGAGGCGGCGGCCGAGGTCTACGGGCTCGTCGCGGAGCCGGCGTCATGAGCGTCGCCGCCACCTGGCTCGACGCCTACGCGGCGGCGTGGCGGGCCGGCGACGCGAAGGCCGCCGGCGACCTGTTCGCCGACGACGCCGCCTACACGTTCGACCTCTTCGGCCCCGGCCTGCGCGGCCGCGAGCAGATCGTCGCGCACTGGTCGCAGGCGATCGCGGCGCAGAGCGAGTTGAAGCTGGAGTTCGAGCCGGCGCTGAGCGACGGCGACCGCGCCGCCGCCGCGTGGCGGGCGAGCTTCGTCCGCGACGGCGAGCAGGTCGAGCTGGCCGCCTGCCTGCTGCTGCGCTTCGACGCCGACGGCCGCTGCTGCGACCTGCGCGAGTACTGGCGCCAGGCCGAACCCTCCCCCACCTGACAACGAGGAGACAATTCAATGCTGAACTTCGACGCGGATCGCTTCCGCGCGATCCAGGGCGGCGCGGTCGCGCTCGCCGGCCCGCTGCGCACGACCGTCGGCGAGCTGATCGACGGCGGTGCGAAGAACATCTTCTTCCTCGGTGCCGGCGGTGCCGGTGTGCTGATGCTGCCGGCGGCGCAGCTGCTGGGCCGTTCGTCTGCGTTCCCGGTGAAGCTCGTCCATGCCGCCGAGATCATCGCGATGGGCGACGTCTCGCTCGGCGAGGGGTCGATCGTCGTGATCCCGTCGCTGTCGGGGACGACGAAGGAGGCGATCGAGGTGCTGGAGTTCGCGCAGGGCAAGGGCGCGAAGGTGGTCGCGCTGACGGGCAAGGCCGACACGCCGGTCGCCGAGAAGGCCGATCACAACTTCTCGAACTTCGCCGAGGACGACACGTCGTCGGAGATGTTCTACCTGACGTCGCTCGTGATCGCGCTGTCGATCCTCGATGCCCGCGGCGAGCTGGACGGCGACTTCGAAACGATCGTCGGCGAGCTGAAGCTGCTGCCGGAGCTGCTCGTCGAGGTCAAGCGCGCCTTCGAGCCGCGGGCTGAGGAGCTGGCGACGCTGTACAAGGATGAGCCGTACCACATCATCTCCGGCGCGGGTTCGGCGTGGGCGGAGGCGTGGTACTACGGCACGTGCATCCTGGAGGAGATGCAGTGGATCAAGACCCGTCCGGTTCACGCGAGCGACTTCTTCCACGGCACGCTTGAGCTGGTCGAGAGAGACGTCTCGGTGCTCCTGTTCAAGTCCGAGGACAGCTCGCGTCCGCTCGCCGACCGCGTCGAGAAGTTCGTGCCGACGATCTCCGACAAGCTGCAGGTGATCGACCCCGCGCAGTTCGAGCTGCCCGGTGTCAGCGCCGAGACGCGCGCGCTGATCTCCCCGGTCCTGCTCTCGACCGTCCTCGAACGGCTCTCCGCCCACCTCGAGGTCCTGCGCGACCACCCGCTCACGACCCGCCGCTACTACCGCCGGATCGACTACTGAGCAGGTCGCTTCTGTCAAGTGCATTGACAAGAAGCGCTAGTATTTCTTGGACAAAGGGCGAAGCCTCTTCGGACGCTCGCTCGGGAGGGCACCTCAAATGAGGTGCCCTCGCTCGTTACGGCTGCACCACGATTGCCTTTGGATCGATCGCACTTCCGCGAGCCCACTGGCTACGCAGGTTGCCCCGCCACACAAGCGTACGGTGCATCGCTCGGTGCGGGGGTTCGTCCGGCCTTGTCCAATGCGGGAGAAGCTCCAGGACGGCATCGACGAGCAGCAGTCCCGTCTGTCGAAGTGGCTGAGCTGTTCCCACCGTGATCAGACTGTTGTGCACTGTCCGGTTTCGCGTTACCCGCATCCGGTCGCTTTGATGGGCCGCAAGCTCAGCGACGGAATCGAGATATGAGATCAGCCGACGCCGATCCGAGACCATGAAGGCGGCAGTATCGATACGACGCCTTACATGAAACGAGCATCGATCGAGCAGCTCTCGCAGCGAATGTGCGGCGTCCTCAGCGGCCGCGTCTCGACGGAGGGGGCTTGCGGCACCCGCGTCCCCGTGAGTCAGCGCCAAGAGAACCTCGTTCCACCGACGGAGGCCGTTCCCGTCGATGTAGCCGAGCCATCGACCCACTCGGTTCGGATCTGGACGGTCATCTCGTGACAACTCTCGCTGAAGAAGCCACCGAGAATGGCTGAAGACCTGGCGCGCCGCCACCAACGCAACGATCGGGCCAATGTGTTCAGGGACGAACGCGCCGATCGGTCTGGTCTGTCCGTCGCCCTTCGACAGGCTTTCCAGCGCCGTCCAGAGGTTGACGTTGGCACTGAGTGCGCGTGAGTCGCGTCGCGCCATGCCGAAGTAGTGCATGACGGCGAGCAGCGACGAAAGCTCGCCGCGACTGGAAACTCGTGCTCTGGTGATGGCTGGGATGAGCGGCGGAACGATACTGACCGATTCCGTGGCAGGGTCAAACACGACCGCGTTGACCAGTAGGTCGATATCGCCAACTCGATGCTCGTGCAGAATGCGTGTGACGACGGTCTCGGCGTTCTCGAACGCGAGCCGTCGGGCTTGGCCGGCGTCGGCAGCCTCGATTCTCGTGCGCAGCGCCGTGCGCCGCGGAGACACAAGCGTGGCAGCTGTCTTGGTGAGGGCCGCGTTGCTCTCGGGTGTTCCAAGCGCCCAAGTGAGCCGCTCTGGCGGGAGGTCGCTGAAATCGTCGCCGTTTGGGTCTCGTCGGCCGACCATTCCGTCAATGAAGACGACAACTTCGAACGAGCGCATGACGCCAGCGAGAACGCGATCCCATCGCTGTTGTAGATCAGGTGCACCTTGGGCCGCTACCAGTTCAGCAGCAAGTCCATCGATGACGGAAGGTCCGTGCCGGCCCTCTGCCAAGAGGCCGGAGCACATCCGTCCGAGGTCGCCGTCGAATCTGTTCCACTGCTGTCTGTCCAGGGCGCCTAGACCCAGAGTTGCGAGAACTCGCTCCCGGATGCGGGTTCGATAGTTCGGCGCGGTCGTGACTGCCGTGTGCAGCCGCTCTAGTGATTCTGAGAGCCGCTGTCGCCAAATGCCCGCGAAGCGCAGGCCGCGCTCCTTCACCGGCAGCTTCATTCTGCGGATCGCTTCGGCGGCTCTCAGATCAACGAGAACCGCATCGGTCGTCGCGCCGTACAGAGCGCGGAGAGCAGGGTCTCGCCGGATGACGTTCGTGGCATCGGCCACTGCTCGTTCGACCTGGACATATCCGTACGGAGATTGTGAGTCGGCGTAGTCCTGAAGCCGGTCACGGAGTTCCTCGACGGCTGTCTGGGAATCGACCAGCAACGCGGCTGACACACCGATGGGAGCTGCCTCGTCGAGCAGTTCTGCCATCCGCAGGAGCGCGAAGCGCGATGACTCGCTCGCAACACGCGCTGTGCGTATGGCGTCCTGAACCCTGGCGGTGAAGCACTGCATCCCCTGATGATAGTCATCAACGTTTCTTGTTCCTCGGTGCCCGTTGCGCGGGTGGCGCAGGTCTTGCCGGAGGCCCGCTCGTTCCGACGGTGGAGTGATGAGCACGCCGCGCGGGAGCCGTCCGTGCTCCCGCGCGATGGGCCTCGGTTACAGCGCCGTCGCCTTCGGCGCGCCCGCGGCGCGGACCGCGTAGCGGGTGCCGACGCTCGTCCAGCCCGGCCCGCCGACCGTGACGGTGAGCGCCGCGCTCTTGCGGAAGACGCGGCCGCGCAGCGCCTTCGTCAGGTCGAGCCGCTTGGCTGTCTTCCGCACGCGGATCGTCCGCTGCTTGAAGGGGCAGGCATTCTTCGCCGGCGCCGCGCATGCGATCGTCACGGTCGTGCCCTTGACCGCGCCGCCGAGCGTGAGCCGGCGGACCGTGGTGCGGCCGCGCTTGGTGCGGAACGCGCCGGTCACGGTCGAGCCGAGACGGGGAGCGAGGGGCGTCGTCGTGGGCGGGGTCGTCGCGCCGGGCTGACCGCCCGTGCCGCCCGTCACGCCCGTCCCGCCAGCGCCGCCGCTTGCGCCGCTGTCGCTGCCACCGCCTGTCCCGCCGGCGCCGTCGCCCGCTCCGCCGCCGCCCGGCTGCCCGCTCTCGTCCTCCTCGCCCTCGCCGGGGCCGCCTCTGGAGAGCGACTCGCGCCGCTCGCAGCCGGTCACCGCGTCGGCGTCGTCCCAGATCGCCGTGTCGCTGCTGTCACCGCACTGCACCGACCCGGCCAGCCCGTCGAACGCGTTGATCGTGTCGCTGCCGGAGCCGGTGGCGACGCGGGCGATCGAGACGAGTCTGTCGCGCGCGGTCAGCGGGCCGGCGCCGTCGGCGTCGTCGAGCGCCCCGCCGTTGACGAAGCCCGTCGCCGTGAGGTCGACCGTGACCGACTCGGAGCGCTCGCTGTAGTCCGCGGTGTTGGAGCCGTTGCCGCCGTCGATCAGGTCGGAGCCGGGGCCGCCGCGCAGGATCCCTTCGCCCTCGCCGCCGTAGAGCTTGTCGCTGCCGCCGTCGCCGAGCAGCGAGTCCTCGCCGAGGAAGCCCATGATCACGTCGTCGCCCTCGCCGCCGCCGATCAGGTCGTCGCCGTCGCTGCCGTACAGCTCGTCGTCACCGCCGGCGCCGAACAGCTCGTCGTCGCCGCCGTTGCCCTTGATCGTGTTGGGGCCGCCGGTCCCGCCGATCGTGTCGGAGGAGGTCGTGCCCTCGACGTTCTCGAACCCGATCGCGTCCTCCTCGCCGTCGTCGGCCGCGCCGTCTCGGCCGGCGGTCGTGCTGAGGTCGACGACGACGCCGGCGCCGTCGGAGTAGAAGATCGTGTCGACGCCGTCGCCGCCGATCACGTCGCCGTCGTCGCCGAGGCCCGGCCCGATGCGGTCGTTGCCGGTGCCGCCCGTGATCGCGTCGTCGCCGCTGCCGCCGTAGATCTCGTCGCCGTCGCCGCCGCCGGTGATTCTGTCGCCGTCGGCGCCGCCGGAGATCAGCTCCGGCAGGGCGCCCCCGGAGATTCTGTCGGCGCCCGGGCTGCCGTACAGCTCGAACGCGGCGTTCGGCGTGGTCCCGCCGGTCGCCGGCTGCATCGTGATCGTGTCGCCGCCGGCGCCGCCGTCGACGCGCAACGGACGATCGACGACGCAGCTGACGATTCTGCCGCCCGGGCTGCAGAGCGGGTCGGCGACGATGTCGACCGTGATCGCGCTGCTCGACTCGATCGCGAAGCCGGTGCCGTTCGGCGTCACCGCGATCGTGTCGTCGTCGGCGGTGCCCTCGTAGACGAGGCGGGTGGCGGAGCCGGTGAGCGTCGCGGCGTCGGCCGTCGCGGCGGCGCCGAGCGCGGCGGTCGCGGCGAGCACGGCAGGGAGCCAGCGGTGCCGGCGGGTCGTGAAGGAGCGCATGCGGCGAATCCTGGAGCGCGTGCGCGCGCCGCGCATGAGTGGCGGACCCCTGAGTTCGGCGCAGTCGTCCTGGGGGTCGCCTGGGGGTCGAAGGGGTGCCGTCAGACGGCGATGCCGACCGCGTCCGCGTTCAGCGCCTGCGGGAGCTGACCGCGGGCGGTCAGGTCGAGCTTGGAGAAGACGCGCGCGAGGTGGTTCTCGACCGTCTTGACCGTCACGAACAGCGCCTGCGCGACCTCGCGGTTGGTGAGGCCGCCGGCCGCCAGCTCCGCGACGCGGCGCTCGCTCGGCGTCAGCGCGTCGACCCCGCTCAGCGCGACGCGGCGGGGCCGGGCGCCGCTCGCCAGCATCTCCTCGCGGGCGCGGTCGGAGAGCCGGACCG
>DATIOB010000563.1:0-3595 GCA_035473605.1 Conexibacter sp. | reverse complement strand
GCGCCGCCGCCGACCGCGACCGTGCTCGCGCTCGCCGACGCGATCGGCCGCGCGCGGCGCGTCGAGATCGCGTACGAGACCGGCGCCGGCGAGCGCTCGACGCGTCAGCTCGACCCGTACGGGCTCGTCTTCCACAACGGCCGCTGGTATCTCTCCGCGCTCGACCACGGCCGTGGCGAGCTGCGCGCACTGCGGCTGGACCGCGTCGGCGCGGTGCGGCTGCTGCGCAGAGCGGCCGATCCACCGGCCGGCTTCGACCCCGTCGCGCACGTCGCGCAGACGCTCGCGCGGGTGCCGTGGAGATGGCGGGTCGAGGTCGTCGCGGAGGCGCCGCCGCAGGAGCTGCGCCGCTGGCTGCCGCCCGGCACGGTCGAGCTGGAGCCGCTCGAGCTGCCCGGCGGCGCGGGGACCGGCACGCGGCTGCGCGCCCGCGCCGAGCGGCTCGACGGGATGGCCCGCCTGCTCGCCGGCCTCGGCGCGCCGCTGACGGTCGTCGAGCCGCCCGAGCTGCGCGACGAGCTGCGCACGCTCGCGGGGAGTCTGGCGACGTGGGCGGAGCGGTGAGGCGCGCCGCGCGGCACGGACTCGCGGCGCGGTCGGCGAAGGCGCTGCCTCAGGCCGTGCCGCCGGCCAGCCGCCGGCGCAGGTGCGCGAGGCCGCTGCGGACGTGCGTGCGCGCGACCGCCTCGCTGCAGGCCAGCTCAGCGGCGACGTCGGACCACTCGCGCTCCTCGACGATGCGCGCGATCACCGCCGCCCGCTCGATCTCCTCCAGCTCGTCGACCGCGTGCAGGATCGCGGCGTCGGGGTCGAGCAGGGCGAGCTGCTCGACGCGCCGCAGGTCGTCGTCGGTCAGCGTGATCCGCTGCATCGCCAGGTGGCGGCGGGCGGCGGTCGGCACACGCCCGCTGCGGCGGCTGTCGCCGAGCGCGCGCAGCGCGATCCCCAGCAGCCAGTCGCGCGCGGGCGCGTTGCCGGGGCGGTAGCGCGGGCAGGCGATCAGCGCTCCCGCGAAGGTCTCCCCCGCCAGCTCCGCGGCCGTCTCGGCGTCGCCGCAGCGGCGCAGCAGGAAGCCGACGACCGCCGCCACGTGGCGGCGGTAGAAGACGCGGAAGGCGTCGGCGTCACCGGCGCCCGCGGCCAGCAGCAGCGCGTCGTCGTCGCGGTCGTGTCGTCGTGGTCTCAACACCATTGCTACGTCCGCACCAACGAAGCTGTGACCGTTTTGTTTCGCCCAGCGCGGCCGAGCAGCGGAGAGTTGTGTACCGCTGCGGTACGAAACTCGCCGCTGCTCCCGCTCAGCTGCGCTCGTACCAGCGTCGCAGCAGCGCTTCGACCTGCCACAGCGCGCCGAGCACGACGACGAGCGTGACGAGCGCGGCGAGCACGAACGGCAGCGGCAGCAGCGGGCCGAGCCCGAGGATCCCCAGCGCGATCAGCCAGCGACCGGCATGGTCCCAGCCGACCAGCACCTGCGCGCGCGTCTCGCGGCTGACGCGGCCGCCGTCACGCGGGGCGGGCAGCGGTCGCCCTTCGGCGGCGCGACGGCGCTCCTCTGCCGCGTTCCACCACGCCTTCGACAGCTCCTCCTCCAACGCGCCCGCGTGCCAAGGATCGAGCCAGAGGCCGAAGCCGGGGCGCGGCCGCTGCGGGACCCCGTCGGGCGCCTCGCACCAGAGGCGGCCGTCGCGCTTGACCCGCAGCTCGGCGTCGTCGGGCAGCTCGGTCAGCAGCGCGATCGCGGCGGGCGTCAGCTCCCCCTCGACGAACGCCAGCTCGTCCTCGACCAGCTCCGACGGCTCGACCGCGACGCCGGGCAGAGCCGCCAGCCGGCGCGTCCACGGCCCGCATGCCCAGTGGTCGACACGGAAGCACGCCTGCTCGCCCGCGGCGGCGTGATCGAGGATCGCCCGCAGCAGGTCGCGCAGGCGCAGCCGCTGCTCCTGCGCGCTCAGCGCCAGCCAGCGGGTGCCGAGCGCGACGCCGGTCGACAGCGACAGATGCCCCTCCTCCTGCTCGACCAGGCCCAGCTCGGGATGGGATGCGAACAGCTCGATCCCGGGATGGCGGGCGCGCATCTCGTCGCCGAGCACGTACCAGCCGTCGGGATCGGGCTCCCACAGCGATCTCCACCTGCGCAGCAGCGACATCGCCGGGACCCTAGATCGCGGCGCGCCACCTCTGCGTCGCTACCGCATCACTGCGACGGAACGTCTGAGTGCTGGTCGGTGTCGCCGAGCGGGCTGTCGCTGTCGCCGGGTGCGCCGGGCAGCGTGTCCTTGTCGTCGTCGCCTCTGGCGCCGCCCTCGCCGCCTCTGATCCCGGAGGCCGGCTTGCCGGGGTAGTCGTCGCGCTTCTCGTCGTCGTTGGTCATGCCGGACAGCTACCCGGCAACGGCGAGCGACTCACACGCCCCGCCCCACCGCCTCACGCCTTCACAAGCGTGAAGCGGCCGACGAGCGCGTCCAGCTCCTCGGCCGTGCGCGCGAGCGCCTGGGCGGAGGCGGCGATCTCCTGCGTCGAGGCCGACGTCTGCTCGGTCGAGGCGGAGACCTCCTCGCTGGAGGCCGACGACTCCTCCGCGACCGTCGCGACCTGCGCCATGCTCTCGCGCATCCGCAGCGCACTCGCGGCGATCTGCTCGATCGCCGTCGCGATCTGCCCGACGCGGCCGTGCATGTCCTCGACCGAGCCGCCGATCCGCTCGAACGACGCGCGCGCCTGCTCGACCGTCGCCGCACCGTCCTCCGTCTGTCTGCCGCCGCTCTCGACGACCTCCACCGCGCGCCCGGTCTCCTGCTGGATCTGCGAGATCAGGCCGCCGATCGTCGAGGCCGCGCCGCGCGACTCCTCCGCCAGCTTGCGCACCTCCTCGGCGACGACGGCGAAGCCGCGCCCCGCCTCGCCGGCGCGCGCCGCCTCGATCGCGGCGTTGAGCGCCAGCAGGTTCGTCTGCTCGGCGATCCCGGTGATCGTGGCGACGATCCCGCCGATCTCGTCGGACTTCTCGCCGAGCGCGCGGATCGCGCTCGTCGCCTGACCGGAGGAGAGCCGCACCGCCTCCATCGCGCTCGTCGCCTGCGCGACCGCGGCCGCGCCCTCGACCGCGACCTCGCGCGCCTGCTCGGCCGCGCGCGCCGACTCCTGCGCGTTGTCGGCGCTGAGCTTGGAGGCCGAGGCGACCTCCTCGGTCATCTGGCGCGCCTCGGCGACCGTTCTGACCTGGCGGTCGGCGCCCTGGGCGACCTCGCCGATCGTCGTCGCGATCTCGGCGATCGCGCGGCCGGTCTCCTCCGAGGTCATCGCCATCTGCTGCGAGGCGGCGGAGACGTTCGCGCTGCTGTCAGCGATCTCGCGCAGCATCTGCGCCAGCGTCGTGCGCATCAGCGTGTAGGAGCCGATCGACCGCTGCGCGCTGTCGAGCATCCCGCCGAAGATCTCCGCCAGGCGCCCCGGCGACTCGCCGGCCGCCGGCGGCGGCAGCGGCTGCGTGACGGCCTCTATCGCGAGCGTCAGGTCGCCCTCGGCCATCTTCGAGAGCGCGTGCTCGAGGTCGGTCAGGCAGTTGGCGTCGAGCGACTCCATCCGCTCGGTC
>DATIOB010000562.1:0-2081 GCA_035473605.1 Conexibacter sp. | reverse complement strand
GCGCTGGTGCTCGGCGACGTCGACGGGGCCGGGCTCGACGCGCTCGCGCGCGAGCTCGGCCCGGCGCGCTGCCGCACGCGCGTCGGCGACGTCGCCGAGGAGGCGACCGCGGTCGACCTGGTCGCGACCGCGCAGCGGGAGTTCGGCGGCCTCGACGTGCTCGTCTCCAACGTCGGCCTGATGCACTTCAAGGACGTCGAGGAGGTGACCGTCGAGGAGTTCGACCGCGTGATGGCGGTCAACGTGCGCGGCGGCTTCCTGCTCTGCAAGCACGCGCTGCCGGCGCTGCGGGCGCGCGGCGGCGGCGCGATCGTGCTCGTCTCCTCCGGCTCGGCCTTCGTCGGGCAGGAGTTCGACGGCGTCTCCAGCTTCGCCTACAACGTCTCGAAGGCGGCGGTGCGGCAGCTCGCGACCTCGCTCGGCACGCGCTACGCGGCCGAGGGGATACGCGTCAACGCGATCGCGCCCGGCGTCACCCGCACGCACCAGCTGAGCAACTTCAGAGCCGAGCTGAGCGAGGCGCAGGAGGAGGCGATCTTCAGCGGCGCGGCGCAGGCGGCGGCGCCGATCGGCCGCTACGCCGACCCCGAGGAGATCGGCCGCGCGATCGCCTTCCTCGCCTCCGACGACGCCTCCTACGTCGTCGCCTCGACGCTCGTCGCCGACGGCGGCTTCCTCGCCCGCTGAGCGGCGCGGGGCCGCGCGCCGCCCGGCGGCGTAGATTCCCCGCCATGCGGATCATCGTGCTGGGAGCGGGTCACGTCGGGCTGACCGTGGTCGAGGCGCTGTTCGACGACCACGAGCTGACCGTCGTCGACCGCGACCCGGCGCGGATCGCCGCGCTCGCCAACTCCTTCGACGTGCGCACGGTCGAGGGCAACGGCGCCAGCAGCAGCGTGCTGGAGGAGGCCGGCGTCAGAACGGCCGATCTGCTGATCGCCTCGACGTCGCGCGACGAGGTCAACCTCGTCGCGGCGATGCTCGTGCGGCGGCTCTCGCCGCAGACGAGAACGCTCGTGCGCACCTCCGACGTCGAGCACCTGAAGGCGTGGAGAGAGGGCGTCGTCGACGTCGACTACATGGTCTCCTCCGAGCTGGAGGCGGCCGCCGCCGTGATCGACGCGATCGCCGTCCCGGGCGCGCGCGTCGCCGACGTCTTCGCCGACGGGCAGGTCGTGATCGCCGAGTTCGACGTCGAGCAGAGAGCGCACGCCTGCGCGCTGCTGCACGTGCCGCTGTCGCAGGCGCCGATCCCGCCCGACTCGCGCGTCGCGCTGATCGTGCGCGGCGAGCGGCTGCTGCTGCCGAGGGGCACGGAGCGGATCGAGCTGGGCGATCGCGTCGTCGTGATGGCCTCGCCCGAGGCGATGCGCGAGTGGAGCAGACAGCTCGCGCCCGACGAGCCGGTCGTCGAGGACGTCGTCGTCTTCGGCGCCACGCGCCTGGGCGTCGCGATCGCGCGCAAGCTGCTGCTGCACGAGCTGCGCGTCCGCCTGATCGAGCCCGACGCCGAGCGCGCCCGCCGCGCCGCCGCCGAGCTGTCGCAGGCGCGCGTCTTCCACGCCGCGCCGACGGACCGCACGCTGCTGCACGAGGAGCGGATCGGCAGCTCGCAGGTCGCGATCGCCGCGCTCAGCGCCGACGCCGACAGCCTCTACGCCGCCGTCGTCGCGCGCTCCGCCGGCGTCCACACGACGATCGGCGTCGTCGACGATCCGCAGTCGGCGCAGGTCTTCGAGCAGGCCGGCGTCGACGTCGCGATCAACCCGCGCGCGGCGACCGCGCAGCGGCTGGTGCTGTTCGCGCACGATCCGCGCACGCGCCAGGTCGCGCTGATGGACGACGACCGCTTCGACGTGCTCGACGTCGTCGTGCGACCGCAGAGCAGACTGGTCGGGCGGCCGCTGCGCGAGCTGCCGCGCACCAGCTCGACGATCGGCGCGGTCGTGCGCGACGGCGAGGTCGTCTTCCCGCACGGCGACACCCACCTGCAGCCCGGCGACCGCGTGATCGTGCTCGTCGACCAGACGCGCACGGCCGAGGTCGAGGCGGCGCTTTGACCGCGATGCGCCGCTCGCGGC
>DATIOB010000561.1:0-16135 GCA_035473605.1 Conexibacter sp. | reverse complement strand
CCGTTGGCGCCGTTTCTGCCGTTGGTCCCGTTCGCGCCGTTGGCACCGGCTCTACCGGTCTCGCCGGTGTCGCCCTTCGGGCCCTGCGGGCCGGCGGGACCCTGCGGGCCGGCGGGGCCGACGGGGCCGATCGGGCCGGCGGGACCGGCCGGGCCGGTCTCGCCTCTCGCGCCTCTGTCGCCCTTCGCGCCCTTGGACTGGCTGACGCCTCTGACGCCGCCTCTGCCTCTGGTGCTTCTTCTGGTCGATCTCGTCGCGCTCGTCTGCGCAGCGTCCGACGCGGCGAGCGCGCCGGAGGGCGCGATCAAGCCGGTGGTCCCTGCCAAAAGCACCGCGAGGACGGTTGCTTCCCTACGTCCGATCCCCTTCATGTGTTCCTCCGTGCTGGGGGCGGACGGGAACTCAGCAACCAAGCCCCGGTGGCTGGGTTGCTGGGCCAAACAGCTCGCGTGCGCCCTCTCTGTCACGAGAGGAGGCCTGCCGACACCGTCCGAACGGTGTTAGTCGGTCCCCTCGGGGCCGCGATGCTACACAAAGCGGATGGAGCTATCGGCAGGTTTGAGCAGCTCTTGAGTGGCTTTAGGGGTTCATAAACCTCAAATCCAAGCGTTTACGCGCCAAGTTACGCAGGGCATGTTTGGTTTGCCGCGACGGCGGTCTTCGATCCCTGGCTATACTGCCGACGCTCTTGATTGAGGAGCGGCCTGTTGCTGCGCACGGACGTCGCAGACGCACACGCACATGCTCGCCGCGAACGGAGGATCACGGATGACACCAGCCGAAACCGCGCCGTCACAGTCCTCACCGGGATCAACGCCCGCCGCTCCGCGTCGCCGTCCCGCGCTGTGGATCGCCGTCGCGGTCGCGATCGTCGCGCTCGTGGTCGTGGCGATCGCGCTGCTGGCCGGCGGCGGCGATGACGACCCTGCGCCGCGCGCCCCGGCTGCTGCGGCGACGCCCGCCAGGCTGGCCGCCGTCGCGGCCAGCGCCGGTCATCCCGTCTACTGGGCCGGCGCACGCGACGCGACGACCTACGAGCTGACGAGAACGAGCGACGGCCGCATCTTCGTCCGCTATCTGCCGGAGGGCGCCGAGGTCGGCGACCCCGCAGCGGACTACCTCACCGTCGCCAGCTATCCGCAGAGAGCCGCGTTCGCGAGCCTGCTGAGAACCGCCAGAAGCAAGGGCGCGACGACGGTCGCCGTGCCCGGCGGCGGGCGCGCCTACGAGGATCCCGAGCGCGCGACCAGCGCCTACGTCGCCTTTCCCGGCTCCGACGTCCAGGTCGAGGTCTTCGACGCTGCCGCCGGCGCCGCGCTGAGAGCGGTCCGGTCGGGGGCGATCGTGCCGGTCGACGCCGGTGCGGCCCGCTCGGCCGAGCCGCGCGCGGTGACACCGACGCAGCTGGCCGTGGTCGGCAGAGCGCACGGCCATCCGGTCTACTGGGCCGGGCCCCTGGACGGCGCGACCTATGAGCTGACCGAGGCGAGCGACGGCCGCGTCTACGTCCGCTACCTGACCGGCGGTGCGGCGGTCGGCGACGCGGGCGACGACCACCTGACGGTCGGCACCTACCCGCAGCCCGACGCGCTCGCCCAGCTGCGCAGAGCGGCCGAGGAGAGCGGAGCGGAGACCTTCGATGTCGACGGCGGCACCGCCTACGCCGACCCCGCCCATCCCGGCAGCGTCTACGTCGTCTATCGCGACTCGGGCGTGCAGGTGGAGGTCTACGACCCGCAGCCGGGCCGCGCGAGAGCGCTGCTGAGCGACGGCGACGTCGTCCCGGCGGGCTGAGAGGAGCCGCTCACCCCGCCGCCTTGATCGCCTTTCTGCAGCGCCGCTCCAGCACGTGGGCGGCGAGCCAGAAGCGTCTGAAGGCCGGGTTGCTCGTCTGTCTGTGGTGGTAGCGGTAGTAGATCTGCTGGGCGATGCCGGCGAGGCGGAACATGCCAAAGACCTCGTAGAACGGCCAGTCGCCGGGAGAGAGGCCGGTGGCGGCGCAGTAGCGCTCGACGATCTCGCGGCGGGTCGGCATGCCGGGCAGGTGCGACGGCTGTCTGCGGAACTGCTGGGCGCCGCGGCCGTCGCCCGGCTCGATCCAGTAGGCGAGCGAGCTGCCGAGGTCCATCAGCGGGTCGCCGAGCGTGGCGAGCTCCCAGTCGAGCACGCCGCGCACCGTCAGCGGCTCGTCGGCGTCGAGGACGATGTTGTCGAGACGGAAGTCGTTGTGGATCAGGCAGATCCGCACGTCGTCGGGGCGGCGCTCCCGCAGCCAGGCGATCACGCCCTGAAACGACGGCACGTTCCACGTCTTCGCGCGCGTGTAGCGCTGCGCCCAGCCTTCGACCTGGCGCTCGACGTAGCCGGCGCCGCGGCCGAGGTCGCCGAGGCCGGCCGCCTGCGGGTCGACCGCGTGCAGCTCGACGAGCAGGTCGACGAAGCGCTCGCCGAGCGCGCGCATCAGCGCCGGGTCGGTGCCGATCTCGGACGGCATCGTTGTGCGTGGGATCACGCCCTGGACCCGCTCCATCACGTAGAAGTCGGCCCCGAGCACCGCCGCGTCGGTGCACAGCGCGACCATCGGCGGCACGTACGGGAACACGGGCGCCAGCGCCGCCTGGATGCGGTACTCGCGCGCCATGTCGTGCGCCGAGCTGGCCTTCGTCCCGGCCGGCGGCCGCCGCAGGATCAGGTCGCGGCCGGGATAGCGCAGCAGGTACGTGAGGTTCGACGCGCCGCCGGCGAACTGACGCACCTGCGGCGGGCCGGGCGGCAGCTCCGCCGCGCCGCGCAGCCAGCCGTCGACCGCCGCGACGTCGAAGGCGTCCTCGGCGCGGACGTCGCGGTCCTCGCTCACAGGACCGGCTGCTCCTCACCGCGCTGTCTGCGCAGCTCGCGCCGCGCGATCGACAGCTTGTGCACCTCGTCGGGGCCGTCGGCGAGCCGCAGCGTGCGCATGTGCGCGTACATGTACGCCAGCGGCGTGTCGTCGGAGACGCCGGCGCCGCCGTGGACCTGGATCGCGCGGTCGATGATCTTCAGCGCGATGTTCGGCGCCGCGACCTTGATCGCCGCCACCTCGGCGCGCGCGTTCTTGCCGCCGACGCGGTCGACCAGCCAGGCGGTCTTGAAGACCATCAGCCGCAGCATCTCCAGCTCGATCCGCGCCTCCGCGATCCAGTCGCGGATGTTCGAGCGGGTCGAGACCGGCTTGCCGAACGTCTCGCGCGCGTCCGCGCGCGCGCACATCAGCTCCAGCGCCCGCTCGGCCGCGCCGATCGCCCGCATGCAGTGGTGGATGCGGCCCGGGCCCAGGCGCGCCTGCGCGATCAGGAAGCCGGCGCCCGGCTGGGCGATCACGTTCTCGGCCGGCACGCGCACGTCGGTGAATCTCAGCTCCGCGTGGCCTTCGGTGTCGTGGTAGCCGAAGACCGGCAGCGAGCGGACGATCTCCAGGCCCGGCGTGTCGAGCGGGACCAGCACCATCGACTGCTGCGCGTAGACGTGCGCGTCGGGATCGGTCTTGCCCATCACGATCAGGATTCTGCATCTGGGGTGCATCACCCCGGTCGTCCACCACTTGCGCCCGTTGAGGACCAGCTCGTCGCCGTCGCGGACCATGCTCAGCTGCACGTTGGTCGCGTCGGAGGAGGCGACGTCGGGCTCGGTCATCGCGAAGCCGGAGCGGATCTCGCCGTCGAGCAGCGGCTGCAGCCAGCGGGCCTTCTGCTCCTCGCTGCCGAACTGGTGCAGCACCTCCATGTTGCCCGTGTCGGGCGCGGAGCAGTTGGACGCCTCGGCGGCGATCGTCGTGCGGCCCATGATCTCGGCCAGCGGCGCGTACTCGAGGTAGGTGAGGCCCGGCCCGTGCGCGGGATCCGGCAGGAAGAGATTCCAGAGCCCGCGGCTGCGCGCCTCCTCCTTCAGCTCCTCCAGCACCGGCCGCTGGATGTGCGGTGTCGGCGACGCCCGCACCTGCTCCATCCAGACCTGCTCGGCGGGATAGACCCGCTCGTCCATGAACGCCTGCAGTCGCTGCTGGAAGTCCTTGGCGCGGTCACTCAGCTCGAAGTCCATCGGCGCTGCTCCTCCTGGTTCGGCGGGGTGGGGAAGCCGGCGGCGATCGCGGTCATGGCGCGGCGCGCCTCCGGGATCGGCGCGGCCATGAAGACGTGGAACATGCCGGGGTACTCGACGTGTTCGAGCGCGTGTCCGGCGGCCTCGGCGGCGCGCGCGAAGCGGCGCGCGTCCGGCAGCAGGATGTCGTTGGTGCCGATGTGGGTCGAGATCGGCGCGAGCCCGTCGAGGTCGGCGTGCAGCGGGCTGACGAGCGGATCGTCGAGCGCGCGCTCACCGGCCCACAGCCGGCCGGCCTCCGCGAGCCCGACGGCGGCGAGCATCGGGTCGCGCGCCAGCAGCGGGTCGATCTCGGCGGCGTTCGACATCGAGACGTCGAGCCAGGGGGAGAGCAGCGCGATCCGCGCCGGCTGCGGCAGCCCGTCCGCGCGCGCCAGCTGCGCGAGCGCGAGCGCGAGCCCGGCGCCGGCCGAGTCGCCCATCACGACGATCCGCTCGGCGCTGCTGCGCTCCAGCAGGTCGCGGTAGTGGCCGAGCACGCAGGCGAAGGCGTCGTCGCAGGTGTGCCGCGGCGCCAGCGGGTAGAGCGGCACCGTCGCCGCGACGCCGAAGCGCCGCGCCAGCTGTCCGACCAGCCACCAGTGCGGCGGGACCGCCTGGTAGACGTAGGCGCCGCCGTGGAGGTAGAGGACCTGCACCGGCGCGGCGGCCGTCGGCCGCGGGGCGCGTCGCGCGGCGACCGTCCAGAACGGCGCGCCGTGCGCCTCGCCGCGCCGCACGGCGTGCGTGCGGCGCATCTGCCGCGGCGGTCCGCAGCGCTCCGGCGGGCGCGGGTCGGGCAGGCCCGCGAGGAACCGCTCGCGCTCCTGCAGCCGCCGGCGCCGCCGCTGCGCGCGGATGTAGGCGACGACGGCCCGGCTGCGCAGGCTCGGTGGCGGGACGGCGGGCACCGTCAGTCCGCTCGCAGCTCCAGCACGACCTTGCCGGTCGCGCGGCGTCCCTCCAGCAGCTCCAGGGCGTCGGCGGCCTGCTCGAGCGGCAGCCGCGCGCCGATCAGCGGGGCGACCGTGCCCTGCTCGATCAGCGTGTGCAGCTCGGCGCCGATCCGCTGGTTGACGTCGGTGTGCTTGAGCACGTACGCGCCCCAGCCGGCGCCGACGACGCTGACGTTGTTGAGCAGCAGGCGGTTGACTCTGACCTCGGGGATCGCACCGGCGGTGAAGCCGACGACGACCAGCCGTCCGTCCTCGTTGAGGCACCGCAGCGAGTCGGTGAAGCGGTCGCCGCCGACCGGGTCGAGCACGACGTCGGCGCCGCCCAGCTCCTTGACGGCGTCCTTCCAGGGACCGTCGGCGCGGACGACCTCGTCGGCGCCGGCGGCGCGCGCGACCTGCTCCTTCTCGTCCGTGGAGACGACGGCGATCGTGCGCGCGCCGAGCCCTCTGGCGACCTGCAGCGCGGCGGTGCCGACGCCGCCGGCGGCGCCGTGCACGAGCACCGTCTCGCCGTCCTGGAGCCGCCCGCGCAGCCTCAGCGCGAACCAGGCCGTGTGGTAGTTGAGGATCAGCGCCGCGCCCTGGGCGAAGTCGAGCCGGTCGGGCAGCGGGAAGGTCAGGAACGTCGGCGCGACGGCGACCTCGGCCCAGCCGCCGAGCATCGGGAAGGCGGCGACGCGATCGCCGGCCTTGACGTGCGCGCCGGCCGGCGCGCTGCGCACGATCCCCGCGACCTCGCTGCCGGGCACGAACGGCAGCGGCGGTCTGACCTGGTAGAGGCCGCGCGTCTGCAGCAGCTCGGGGAAGGAGACGCCGGTCGCGTGCACGTCGACGACGACCCCCTCCTCGCCGCCCGTGAGGAAGTGCTGCGGCGCCGGCTCCGGCACGTCGGCGAGCTGGAGCGCGCCGCGCGGCCCGCTCAGCTCGGTGATCTGAAGCGCCTTCACGGTGCGACCTCCTGCTCGGCGGGCGCCGTTCGCGGCCCGGGGATGTTGCGGAACTGGAACGGCGCCGGCTCGCGTCCGATCTGCACGAACCAGCACTCGCCGCTCTCGCTGCCCGCGAACAGCCGCACTGCGGCGTCGGCGACGATCTGCGGGTCGAGCAGCTCGAAGCCGGCGCCGCGCAGGCCGTCTCTGACGTGCGCGATCAGCGGCGTCTCGGCGAAGGTCGGGCAGACGGCGTTGAAGCGGATCCCGTCGGCGGCCAGCAGCGGCCCGAGCGAGCGCGTCAGCCCGACGACCGCGTGCTTGTTGGCGGCGTAGATCGCGTCCATCGGCACCGCGGTGAGGCCGGCGAGCGAGGCGGTCGCGACGATCGCCCCGCCGCCGCGCGCCTTCAGAGCGGGCAGCGCCGCCTGCGTGCCGAACACGACGCCGTCGAGGTTGACGCCCATCGCGCGGCGGTAGCGCGCCAGGTCGAAGCCCTCGCCGATCATCGTGTCGCTGGTGACGCCGGCGTTGAGGAAGACGAGGTCGAGGCCGCCGGCCTGCTCCTGCGCGAAGGCGACCATCGCGTGGTTGGCGTCGAGGTCGCTGACGTCGGTCGCGAGCGCGTGGCCGCCGATCTCGCGCGCGACCTGCGCCGCGCCCTCGCCGTCGAGGTCGGCGACGACGACCTCGGCACCGGCCTCCGCGAGCGCGAGCGCCGTCAGCCGCCCGATCCCGCTGGCACCGCCGGTCACGAGCGCGACCTTGTCGCGCAGCTCTGTCGATCGATCGGTCACGTCGCTCCTCCGGTCGTCTGCGCCGGGCTCCTCAGCACGGCGCGGATCAGGTTCGCAGCAGGCTCGGCCAGTTGCGCCAGCTCGGCGGCACGGCCGTGCTCGGCGGCGTCGAGCACCAGCTCGTTGATGCCGCCGACGACCGCGGTCGCCAGCGCCGGCGAGATCGGCCGCAGCGACGGCTCGTCGCGGCGCAGCTCGGCGCACAGCGTCACGAGCTGGCCGGCGAAGCGCTCGATCGTCGCGCGCCGCCGCGCGAGCGCGCGCGGGCCGGCGCCGAGGATCTCGACGAGGAAGGTGCGGGTCAGCTCCGGTCGCGCCGCCATCGCCTCCAGGTAGGCGACGACGACCCGCTCGACGCGCCGCTCCCACGGCTGCCCGGCCGCCGCCTCGGCCGCCGCCGCCATCGCGCCGAGCACCTGCTCGGAGGCGCTCTCGTAGGCGGCGAGGAAGCACGCCTCCTTGTCGTCGAACTGCTCGTAGAAGGTGCGCTTGGAGACGCGTGCATGGCGCACGACGTCGGCGATCGTCGTCGCCGCGTAGCCCTTCTCCGCGACGGCGGCGTCGATCCCGCAGACGAGCCGCTCGCGCGCTCCCTCGATGGCAACCGGCGTGGCCACTGGTACTGCACGGTACCATCGCGGCATGCTGACTGCGACGCTTGCCGACCAGCTCCCGCTGCCGTGCGGCGCGGTGCTGCCCAACCGGATCGCGAAGGCGGCGATGAGCGAACAGCTGGGAGACCGCTCCAACCGGCCGACGAGAGACCTCGACCGGCTCTACGACCGCTGGGGCAGGGGCGGCTCCGGCCTGGTGGTCACCGGCAACGTGATGGTCGACCGCCGCCACGTCGGCGAGCCGCGCAACGTCGTGATCGAGGACAGCCGCGACCTGCCGGCGCTCGGCAGCTGGGCGACAGCGGGCCGCGCCGGCGGCGCCGCGCTGTGGGTGCAGGTCAACCACCCCGGCCGCCAGGCGATGCGGGTCGCCGGCTCGCGCCCGGTCGCGCCGAGCGCGGTCGCGCCGAAGATCCCCGGCGCCGTCACGCCGCGGGCGCTGACCGGGAACGAGATCGAGGAGATCGTCGCGCGCTTCGCACGGACGGCGGCGGTCGTGCGCGAGGCCGGCTTCGACGGCGTCCAGCTGCACGGCGCCCACGGCTACCTGATCTCGCAGTTCCTCTCCCCGCGCGCGAACGTGCGCGAGGACGAGTGGGGCGGCGACCCCGAGCGCCGCCGCCGCTTCGTGCTGGAGGTGCTGCGCGCGACCCGCGCCGCCGTCGGCGACGACTTCCCCGTCGCGATCAAGCTCAACTCGGCCGACTTCCAGCGCGGCGGCTTCAGCGAGGAGGAGTCGGTCGACGTCGTCGTCGCGCTCGCGGAGGCCGGCATCGACCTCGTCGAGATCAGCGGCGGCACCTACGAGGCGCCGGCGATGATGGGTCAGGCGCGGGCGCAGCCGCAGCGCGCGAGCACGGTCGCGCGCGAAGCCTACTTCCTCGACTACGCGGTCCGCCTGCGCGAGCGTGTGCCCGAGCTGCCGCTGATGGTGACCGGCGGCTTCCGCTCGCTGGCGGCGATGCAGGAGGCGCTCGCGGCCGGCGCCTGCGACGTGATCGGGCTCGGCCGCCCGCTGGCGCTCCATCCCGATGCCGTCGCCGGCCTGCTCGACGGCTCGCGCACGCGCGTCGACGCCGGCAGCAGAGGGCTCGGCGTGCGCACGCTCGACAGCCTGATCGACCTCGTCTGGCACACCCGGCAGCTGCAGCGGATCGGCCGCGGGCGCGATCCGTGGCCGCGCGAGCACGCGCTGCACACGCTCGGCGCCTCGCTGCTGGCCAACGGCTGGAACGTGGCGCGCCGCCGTCGCGGCGGCTGAGCGCGCGGCCGCTCCGCCGGACCGCGGGCGAGCGGCGCGCCGCCTGCGTGATCGCCGGCCGCGCGGGCATACTCGCTCGCATGAACGAGACGATCGCGGTGACCGGGGCGAGCGGGGCGATCGGCGGGCGCGTCGCCGTCCAGTTGGCGCGTCGAGGGGCGACCCAGCGCTTGGTCGTGCGCGACGCCGCACGGGCCCCCGACGTCGGTGCCGAGGTCGCGGTCGTGCCGGGCGGCTACGGCGACGGGCCCCGGCTGCGCGAAGCGCTCGACGGTGCCGGCACGCTGCTGCTCGTCTCGGCGACCGAGGCGCGCGACCGCGTCGACCAGCACCGCGCCGCGGTCGACGCCGCGCGCGCGGCCGGCGTCGAGCGGATCGTCTACCTGTCGTTCCTCGCCGCCGCTCCCGACGCGACCTTCACCTTCGCGCGCGACCACTTCGAGACGGAGCTGCACGTGCGCGCCAGCGGCGCTGCCTTCACGTTCCTGCGGCCGAGTCTCTACGCCGATCTCGTGCCCGGCTGGGTCGGCGCCGACGGCGTGATCCGTGGCCCCGCCGGCGACGGCCAGATCGCGTGGGTGACGCGTGAGGACGTCGCCGCGGTCGCCACCGAGGTGCTGCTCGCCGGCGGCGAACACGACGGCCGCACGCACGACCTGACGGGGCCGAGCACGATCACGCTGGCGGAGACGGCGGCGCTGCTGGGGGAGCACTCCGGCCGCTCGGTCTCCTACGTGCCGGAGACGCTCGATGAGGCGCGCGCCTCGCGCGCCGGCAGCGGCGCGGAGGCATGGGCGATCGAGGGCTGGGTGACCTCCTACGCCGCGATCGCGAGCGGTGAGATGGACGTCGTCAGCAACGCCGTCGAGACGATCACCGGACGCCCGCCGCAGGCGCTCGCGCAGTGGTTCGACGCCCATCCCGGCAGCATCGCGGACGAGCGGTAGCGCGCTCGGCGCGGGGCGGATAGTCTCTTCAGAGGGTCAGCAGTCGGACCTGCCGACCCCGTACGCGACGAGAAGTGGGGGCGAATCTCAAGCTCCCGGGCGCAACGGCCGAGGAATCCATAGAGTCCCTCAGCACCTCAGTTTTCATGGAAGAACGCCTCCCGGATCACGCCACGTCGGACCGCAGCGCCATACGGCGTCGGCTCCGCACTGCGCTGATCGCGCTGACGGCGTTCGTCGCGCTGCTGACCGCGCCGGCCGTCGCGCTCGCCGACGACGCCCCGCCGCAGCAGGCGGAGCAGCCGCCGATCGAGCAGCCGCAGGGCGATCAGCCGGTCGCCGTGGAGCCGCCCGTCGAGACACCTCCGGTCGAGACGCCTCCGGTCGAGACGCCTCCGGTCGAGACACCGCCCGTCGAGACACCGCCGGTTGAAACGCCTCCGGTTGAAACGCCTCCGGTCGAGCAGCCCCCTGTCGAGACGCCTCCGGCTGAGCAGCCGGTCGGCGAGCAGCCTGCGCCGGTCGAGCCGACGCCGGTCGAGCCCGAGCCCGCTGAGCCCGTCGAGGAGACGGTCGAGGAGACCCCGGCCGACAGACCGGTCGTCAGAGAGAGCCGCCCGGCGCCCGCCGAGACCAACGCGACCGTCACGCTGCCGAAGCCGGCGACCGGCTCGGGCATCCTGCGTCCGGCCCCCGCCGACGCACCCACCGCCGCCGCGCCCACCGCCGCCGCGCCCGTCGTCACCGAGGCGACCACTCAGACGGTCGCGACGCCGCCGGCGCTCGACCCGGTCGTCGCCGCGCCGATCCCGCTGGGCGACACCAGAAGAGCCGTCGCAGGCGACGAGGCCGCGAACGCCGCCGCCCGCGACGCCGCCGCCAAGCGGATCGTGCGCAAGACGCTCGTCGGCCTCGGCATCGTCCCGGCGACACCAGTCGCCGCCAGCAGCCAGGTGACGCCGGCGACCGCCGACAACCTGCTCTGCGCCCCGGTCGTCGTCGCCACAGCCGCGCCGACGCCCGACGCGTCCACGACTCGCCTGCAGGTCGTCAAGAGCGTCCGCAAGCAGCAGGGCGATCATCAGCCCAGCAGCGTCCGCGGCCCGCCCGTCGGCCCGTTCGACTCACCCACTTCGCCGCTCAACGCGAGCGCCGCCGCAGCCGCCGGTAACGGCGCCGCCGCCGGCATCAGCTTCTTCGCGATCCTCGTCGGATCGGTCAGCGCGCAGCTCGCGCAGGCCGAGGCCGTCGCGCCGCCGTGCTCCTTCGCGAGCAACTCGGCGACGCCGACCTCCGACGACTCCGCGCGCGCTCCACCCGTTGCCTGAGTGACCCCATCAAGCCAGCCCCGCCCGGGTGCCGGCTCGACGTCAACTCAGGACACAAGGAGCACTGCCATGGTCGTCGCCAACGACCACATTCACCGCCTCACCACCAGCCGCAGAGACCGCATCACCCGTTCCTCGCGCGTGCGCCTGCTCGCCAAGCAGGTCGCCGCGGGCGAGTACAGAGTCGATCCCGACAAGCTCGCCGAGGTCCTCGTCGAGCGCGCGCAGTTCCATCAGCGCGTGAAGGCCGACCTGCTCGCGCAGCGCTCGGCGTCGGAGCTGTGATCCCGGCGCCGGCGTGCGCCGGCGCACGCCCCGCCCGCGCCCGCGCGGCCTGACGATCGGACAGGCCATGCGGGCGCGGAAGATCCGCGTCGCTACGATGAGGGGCAGATGCGGCGACGTTCGATGTTCCTGAGACCCGCGCTGATCGCCGCCGCGATGGCCGCCTTCGGCGCCGCCCCGGCCGCAGCGGCCGGACAGCTTCAGGGGACGCTCGCCGTGCAGGCGATCGCGCCGCCGACCGCTGACCTGCAGCCGGTCCCCGTGACCGCGCAGGCGACGATCTCCAACCTCTGCGACGGCGCCACCTTCTGCGGCTACGCCCCGAAGGTCACGACGATCGCGGCGACCGCCCAGTGCTCGCCGCAGGTGACCTCCTCCAGCTGGGTCGGCGACGCGCTCAGCGACGCCCAGGGCCGCAGACCGCAGACGTTCACGGCGAGCTGGCAGGAGCGCCCGTGGATCTACGCCGGCCCCAAGCGCGCCTGCCTCTACGTCTTCGACGGCTCCAGCGACGTGCTCGTCGCCGAGACGACCTACACCGTCCCCGGCGTCCCTTCGCCGACGCCGCAGAGACCTGACCCGACCGGCGCCGACCTGGTCAGAAGCGGCATCCCGCGCTCGGTCGGCGTGCGCCGCTCCTACGGCTACCGGCTCAGCAGCGCGAACATCCCGCGCTCGGTCGGCGCCAAGCGCTTCGCGGTGCTCGCACGCACCGCTGCGAAGCGCTGGGGGCTGCGCGAGGCCGGCACGACCCGCAGCGCGCCGCGCTCCGGCGACCGCCGCGACACCGTCGGCTTCGCGCGCGACGTGCCGAAGGTCGCGCTCGGCGTCACCAGAATCCGCTCGGTCCGCTACTACCGCCGCGTCGGCGGCGTCACGCGCGTCATCAGAGAGCGCGTCGTCGAGCGCGACCTCAGCCTCGCGGTCGGCGTCGCGTGGCACGTCGGTCCGGGCACGCCGCCCGCCGACAAGGTCGACCTGCAGACGGTGATCGTCCACGAGCTCGGCCACTACGCCGGCAACGACCACGTGCGCGACTGCGCCAACAGCCCGATGTGGACCGGTCTGCGACCCGGCGAGTGGTGGTACAGCCGCACCGACTGGTTCCAGTTCGGCTGCAGCAACGCGCCCGGCGCGACCGCCACGCCGACGGCCGCGGCCAGCTCGCTGCGCTCGGTCCCGGGCGCCGGCGACGCCCGTCCGCTGCTGGTGCAGCGGACGGTGCGCAAGGTCTTCGTCGACTGAGGCCGCCGCGCGGCGGCCTCGGCGGGCCGCTCAGACGCGCCCGGCGGCGACGGCGGCCTGCTCGGCCTGCTCCAGCTGCTCCTCGACGAGCGCGAGGCCGGCGTCCCAGAAGCCCGGGTCGGTCAGGTCGAGCCCGACCAGTCTGCCCAGCTCCTCCGGCGCCAGCGAGCCGCCGGACGACAGCATCTTGAGGTAGTCGGGCACGAACGACGCGCCCTCCTGCTCGTAGCGGCGGTAGACCGACAGCGCCAGCAGCTGCCCGTAGGCGTACGCGTAGACGTAGCCGGGCGTGTTGATGAAGTGGGGGATGTACGACCACCACGTCTTGTAGCCGTCGGTGATCTCGACGGCGTCGCCGAACAGCTCCTCCTGCGTCTTTTCCCACAGCGCGCCGAACTGCTCGACCGGCAGCTCGCCCTGTTCGCGGCGGGCGCTGTGGATCTCCTGCTCGAAGTTGTGCATCGCGGTTTGACGGAAGACGGTCGCGATCGCGCCCTCGATCGACTCCGACAGCAGCGACAGCCGCGACGCCGGTGTCGCGGAGGCCTCCAGCAGCCGCCCGAAGACGAGCGTCTCGCCGAAGACCGACGCCGTCTCGGCGAGCGTCAGCGGCGTGCTCTGGTGGAAGACGCCCTGCGGCGCCGCGAGCGCCGCGTGGACGCCGTGGCCGAGCTCGTGCGCGAGCGTCAGCACGTCGCGGCGGCGGGCGGTGTAGTTGAGCAGCACGTACGGGTGGGCCGACGGCACCGTGTAGGAGCAGAACGCCCCACCGCGCTTGCCGGGCCGCACGGGCGCGTCGATCCACTGCTCGTCGAAGAACCGTCTCGCGAGCGCGCCGAGGTCGGGCGTGAACGAGCCGTAGGCGTCGAGCACCAGCTCGCGCGCCTCGCTCCACGTGAAGCGCTCGTCGGTGTCGGAGACGGTCGCGGCGCGGTCGTAGTCGGCGAGCTTGTCGACGCCGAGCAGTCTCGCCTTCAGCTTGTACCAGCGCTGCGGCACGTCGAAGCGGTTGCGCACGGCGGTCACGAGCGCCTGGACCGACTCGTCGCTCGCCTCGTTGGCGAGGTTGCGCGCGGTCAGCCAGTTGGGATAGCTGCGCAGGCGGTCGTCGACGGCCTTGTCGTGCAGCAGCGTGTTGAAGATGTAGGCGCGCGTGCGCAGACCCGGCTCGAGCGCCTCCGTGACCGCCTCGGCGGCGCCGCGGCGCTCCTCGCGGTCAGGACCGGACAGCAGCGCCAGCGCCTGCTCGAGCGAGACCTTCTCCTCCTGCGCCGGCAGCTTCACCTCGATCGCCGACATCAGCTCGGCGAACAGGCGCGTCCACGCGCCCGCGCCGCTGATCCCCTTCTCGGCGAGGATCCGCTCCTCGGGCTCGGTCAGCAGGTAGGGGCGGTAGCGGCGCTCGGTGCGCAGGTAGTGGGCGAAGAACTCGTTGCCCTCGCCGTTCAGCAGCTCCTCGGCGCGCTCGTCGGGAAGCTCCGCCCACTCCAGCTCGAAGAACAGCAGCGAGGTCTGGATCGCGGTCGCGCGCTCCTGCACGTGCTGGAGCAGCGCGCCGATCGCCGGATCGGCGGTGTCGACGGCGAAGCGCAGCGAGGCGTACGA
Organism: Conexibacter sp.; assembly: GCA_035473605.1. Taxonomy (GTDB): domain Bacteria; phylum Actinomycetota; class Thermoleophilia; order Solirubrobacterales; family Solirubrobacteraceae; genus Conexibacter. Next base: position 2,052 of record DATIOB010000561.1, on the reverse strand, counting down.
GCCGGCGCGGCCGACGAGGTCGTGCAGCTCGGCCAGCTCGGTCATCGCGGCGCGCAGCCCGGCGGCGTCGAGCTCTGCCAGTCTGCCGGCGTAGCGGGCGGCGAACGCCTCGGCGCGCTCGGCGCCCTGGGCGAGCAGGCTGCGTACGCCTTCCTCGCCCTGTCCGTCGACGAGCGGATCGAGGTTCCAGGCGACGCCGGCGACCTCGTCGTCCGCGGGCTCCTGGTTGGTGGCGGCAAGGGTCGTCATCGGCTCAGCTTAGAACCTCGCGCCCGCGTCTTCCCGGATTCGCCGAGCGACGTGCAACTTCCCTTGCAGGTGCAGGGCGAACGGCCGCGTCGGCGGCGCCGGCTGCGGCGATCTGCGATTCTGTCCGCTCAGACAGACGCATATCGCCGAGTTCCCGTCGTCCAGGACGACGGGGAGCGGGGGACCCACTCGGGCCGGATCCGTCCGGCCCACGGGGCGAATCGCCACCAGCCACTCCGCCATCGGAGGGTTTCGGAGGTGTAGCGCATCTTTCAGCGCGAGCCCGTCAGCTCACCTCGTAGGCATCGAAAGAGACCACATGGAGGTTCCATGCCTGCGACCTGTCCCGACGTGGACGCTGACGACCTTTCCCGTAGCCGACGCTTCGAGCGCTCGCGAGAACGCTCGCACGCGCGGCGCCTGCTGGCGCTGCGTCGCCGGCGCCGTCAGCGCGGCTCGCGCAGCCTCGCGGTCGTGCTGATCGCGGCGCTGACGATCGGCAGCGGCGGCGCCTTCGCGGCGACGGCCGGCGACGGCGGCAGCGCCTCCGGCGTGCTCGAGCGCGGCGCCAGCGGTCCGCTGGTCGTGCAGCTGCAGCAGAAGCTGGGGATCCCCGCCGACGGCGCCTTCGGGCCGCAGACGGAGAAGGCGGTGCGCCGTCACCAGAACGCCAAGGGCCTGGAGGTCGACGGCGTCGTCGGCCCGCAGACGGCCCAGTCGCTCGGGATCAGCCTCGCGACCGCGAAGGCGCAGTCGGTCCGCAGCGGCGGCGGGGGAGGCGGCGGCAACGTCAAGCTGCCGGCGATCCTCGACTCGATCGCGCAGTGCGAGTCCGGCGGCGATCCGCGTGCGATCTCCCCTGACGGGACCTATCGCGGCAAGTACCAGTTCGACCGCTCGACGTGGGCGTCGTACGGCTCCGCCGGCGATCCGGCGCGCGCCTCCGAGGCCGAGCAGGACCGTCGCGCGCTGAAGCTCTACAAGGCCCGCGGCACTTCGCCGTGGCCCAACTGCGCGTAAGCCGCTAGTCGATCCCCGGGGCGCTCGCGGGCGGCTCGCCCCGGAGGATCCAGGCGCCGTCGTCGCGGCGCTCGACGACTCTGCGCCGCGCCAGGTCCGACAGCGCCGTCGTCACCGACGGCCGCTGGGCTCCGATCAGGCGGCCAAGCACTTGGTGGGTCAGCGGCAGCTCCAGCACGACGCCGTCGGGGCTGACGCGTCCCCAGCGGTCGGCGAGGCCCCAGAAGAGCAGCTCCAGACGGGCGTCGACCCGCGTCAGGTGGCTGGTCGCCTGCGCGGTCGCAAGCTCCGCCGAGCGTCGCACGGCGCGCGCCGCGACGGCGCTGATCAGCTCGGGCCAGCGGCCGAGGATCGCGGTGATGCGGCGGTCGAGCACCGCGAGGCGGACCGGCTGCAGCGCCGTCCAGACGACGTCGGGACGGACCGTCACGACCTCGCGCTCCCAGTCCCATGGCCGCAGCAGGTCGCCGCGGCCGAGCAGCTCGGTGCAGGCGGCGCGCGCGAACATGACGTCGCGCATCAGCAGCCCGTCGAGCACGAGCAGGCCGAAGTGACCGCTGCCGCCGTCAGCCGGCCTGGCCGGTTCCCAATGTCCGGGCGCGACGGTCTCGACCGCCGCGATCGCGTGGCGCGTGGCGAGCTGGAGGCTCGTCGGATCGAGCCCTGCAGCAAGCTCGGGGTCTTCTTCGAGGACCCGTACGAAGGCGTTCCCGCTCGACATCTGGAAACAGCGTATTGGCGTATGGACAACACTGCCAGAGCGAACCGTCTTGACGCTGCGTC
>DATIOB010000560.1:0-2400 GCA_035473605.1 Conexibacter sp. | reverse complement strand
CGATCCACCATGCCCAGCCCGGCCGCAGCGGCTCGCGCCGCGCGGTCCAGATCCAGGGAAATCCTGCGGCTGAGGGCCTTGGATTCCCCCGAGAGGAGGCGACGCAATGACCACCAGAGAAGCGCTGATGCGCCTCGGCGCCTCCACCGCGGAGGCGATCGCGAAGGTGCTGGAGAGCCTCTGCCCCGACCAGGTGGAGCGCGGCGACGTGTCGGTCCTGAACCCCGACACGAGCCCGTTCGCGACGCTCGAGACGCCCGCCGTGGCGGTCTCGGTCGCCTACGTCGACGGTGTCACGGGCGGCAACGTCTTCCTGATGACGGCGACCGGCGCCCGCCGTATCGCCGCCTCGATGATGGGGATGCCGGCGCCCGAGGACGACTCCAGCGAGCTGACCGTGCTGGAGCTGTCGGCGGTCGCCGAGGCGGCCAACCAGATGATGGCCGCGGCGGCTGCGGCGATCGGCGTCGTGCTCGGCCAGGAGGTCGAGATCGCGCCGCCGGAGACGCGCCTCTTCAGCAGCAGCTCAGAGGCCTCCGAGACGTACGAGATGGCGCCGCACGGCACGCGCGCGACCTTCCGCGTCTGCGACGAGCCCTGCCGTCTCGTGCAGCTGGTGCCGAACGCCTTCGTCGTGCGCATGACGCGCGCGCTCGACGAGATGGGCGTCGAGCACGTCAGCGGCGACGGCGGCTCGGCCATCGACGGCTCCGAGATCCACGTCGACGAGCAGGTCGCGCTCGACGAGGCGCTGCGCGACATCCGCGTGCGCGTGTGGGCAGAGCTTGGACGTGCCAAGGTCCCGCTCGGCGCCGCACCCGATATGCCGGCCGGACACGTGCTCGAACTCGACCGCAAGGCCGACGAGCCGGTCGATCTCTATGTCAACGGATTGCGGTTCGCGAGCGGCACGCTCGTGCTGACCGACGACGGCGAGTGGGCTCTGCGCCTCGCCGAGGTCGCCGGTCACACCGCAGACAGTGAAGCTCTCACCCCCGAAAAGGAAGGAATGGTGTCCTGATGGCACGTGTGCTCGTCGTCGACGACGCTGCGTTCATGCGCAAGATGCTGACCGACGCGCTCTCCAACGGCGGCCACGAGGTCGTCGGGGAGGCCGGCAACGGAGTGGAGGCGATACAGCGCTTCCAGGAGCTGCGCCCCGAGCTGATCACGCTCGACATCACCATGCCGGAGAAGGACGGCCTGGAGGCGCTGCGCGAGATCATGGCGATCGACCCCAGCGCGAAGGTCGTGATGTGCTCCGCGCTCGGCCAGGAGGCGAAGGTGCTCGAGTCGATCAAGCTCGGCGCGAAGGACTTCGTCGTCAAGCCGTTCCAGGCCGAACGCGTCCTCGATGCAGTGGGAAAGGCGCTCGCCTGACGGCCGCGCCGAAGGCTGGCGGAGCGCCAGCTGACACCCCGTCGCGCCCGAAGCCCCGGTTCCTGCCGGGGCTTTTCGGGTTCCCGGGCAGATGAATCTCAAACATCGGGGCTAAAGCTCTGCGCGGAAACGCCGATCATCGGGACGACTCTCCCTCGGAGTCTCCCTCGATGAAGACGGCTTCCCTGCTTCCACGGGCAGCTGCGCTCTGCGCTGCCCTCATGCTCCTGCTCTGCTCGCCCGCGCTCGCCGCCGGCTCCAGAGACGTCGAGAGCACCCCTGTCGACCTCGGCACGGCGACGACCGGATCCGATGGCTCCGGCGGCGGCTCCGGCGGCTCGATCGTCCGCACGATCGTCGGCCTGGCGATCGTGATCGGCGTGATCTACGGGATCGCGTGGGTCCTCAGACAGCTCAAGCAGGGGCGCCAGCAGCGCGCGATCGGCGGCCTCCAGTCCGTCGCCTCCGTGCCGCTGGGCTCCAACCGCTCCCTGCAGCTGATCCGCGCCGGCAACGAGCTGGTGCTCGTCGGCGTCGGTGAGCACGGCGTCACGCCGGTGCGCACCTACAGCGAGCAGGAGGCGCGCGACGCCGGCCTCACCGACGAGTGGGGCGACCTGATCCTTCCCGACGACGAGCTGGCCGCCGCCGCCGGCAGCGCCGGCCCGGCGCTCAGACTGCGAAACCCGCGTGAGGTCGTCGGCCAGATGCGCAAGTGGACGGTGCGGCGATGAACGAGGTCAGCGGCGACAGCGCGATCCAGGTCCTGCTGCTCGTCGGCGCCCTGACGCTGATCCCGGCCGCGCTCTTCTGCCTGACCGGCTTCACGCGCATCCTGATCGTCCTCGGCTTCATCCGCACCGCGATCGGCACGCCGACGGCGCCGCCCAATCAGGTGCTCGTCGGCATCGCGCTGTTCCTGACGCTGTTCGTGATGGCGCCGACCTTCACGACGATCAAGGACACCGCCTGGGATCCGCTCCAGGCGCACAGAATCGACACGCAGCAGGCGATCAGACG
>DATIOB010000559.1:0-3060 GCA_035473605.1 Conexibacter sp. | reverse complement strand
CCGGCAAGAGCTTCGGCGGCGGGCTGCCGGCCTTCCGCCGCGCGCTCGCCGCCCATGGCGTCGAGGAGCCGGTCTGGTGCGAGGTGCCGAAGGGCAAGAAGGCGCCGAAGCAGGTCCGGCGGATGGTCGCCGAGGAGGGCGTCGAGCTGCTGTTCGCGTGGGGCGGCGACGGCATCGTCCAGCGCTGCGTCGACACGCTCGCCGGCGACGCGCTGCCGGCCGAGCTGGCGATCATGCCGGCCGGCACCTCCAACCTCTTCGCCGTCAACCTCGGCATCCCGACCGATCTCGAGCGCGCGGTCGCGATCGGCCTCGGCGGCGCCAGCCGCTCGCTCGACGTCGGCCGCTTCAACGGCGAGCGCTTCGCCGTGATGGCCGGCGCCGGCTTCGACGCGACGCTGGTGAAGGAGGCTGACGACCTGAAGGACCGGATCGGCCGCGCCGCCTATGTGCTCAGCGGCGCGCGCAACCTCGCCGTCGAGACGTTCGGCGCGAAGATCGCCGTCGACGGCGTGCCGTGGTACGACGGCAGCGCCAGCTGCGTCCTGGTCGGCAACGTCGGCGCGCTCTTCGGCGGCGTCGAGATCTTCGAGGACGCCGCGCCCGACGACGGGCTGCTGGAGCTGGGCCTGCTGACGGCCGAGACGCGCGCCGAGATGATGCGGGCGGTCGTCCGCACGACCGTCGGGACGGCGCATGGATCGCCGTTCGTGCGCGTCACGAAGGCGCGCAGGGTCAAGGTCGCGTTCGATCGCAAGGTCCGCTACGAGCTGGACGGCGGCGATCGCAAGAAGGTCAGGTCGTTCAAGGCCCAGGTCGAGCCCGGCGCCGTGACGGTGCGTGTTCCCCGTGGCTGACGTCGAGCGGGTCACGCGCTCGCGCGGCTTCGAGGCGCTCGCCCGCTTCGGGCTCGTCGCGCGCGGCGTCGTCTACGCGATCGTCGGCCTGCTGGCGCTGCTGGTCGCGCTCGACGCCGGCGGCAGAGCGACCGACCAGAGAGGGGCGTTGGCGGAGATCGCCGACCGTCCCTTCGGCATCGCGCTGCTGGTGGCGATGGCGATCGGCCTCGCCGGCTACGCGCTGTGGCGGCTCAGCCGCGCGCTGCTCGGCCACGGCAGGGAGCAGCAGGACGAGGCCGCCGACCGCGTCGCGGCGCTCGCGAGCGGGATCGCCTACGGGATCCTCTGCGTCACCGCGATCGCGATCATCGCCGCCGGCGGCGGCAGAGGCGGCGGCAGCGGGCCGAAGTCGACGACCGGCGGCGTGCTCGGCTGGAGCGGCGGCACGTGGCTCGTCGGCGCGGCCGGCGTCGTGCTGATCGGCGTCGCCGGCTACCAGGCCTACAAGGGCCTCGCGCGCAAGTTCCTCGACGACGCGAAGACCGGCGAGATGAGCGAGCAGGTCAGACGCGCCTACACCGCGCTCGGCGTCTTCGGCCACACCGCGCGCGCGGTCGTCTTCGCGCTGATCGGCTACGGCCTGATCCGCGCTGCGGTCAGCTTCGACCCGCAGAAGGCGATCGGCCTCGACGGCGCGCTGCGTCAGCTCGGCCGCGCCTCCTACGGCCCGTGGCTGCTCGGCCTCGTCGCCGTCGGCCTGATCGGCTTCGCCGCCTACTCGATCGCCGACGCGCGCTACCGCAAGGTCTGAGGCCGGCTCCGAGCGCCCGGGCCGCGCTGCGGCGTCAGAGCACGAACCAGACCGCGGTGCGGCTGGCGTTGTGCTCGATGCCCCAGTCGCGGCTGAGGCCGGCGACGATGTCGAGCCCCCAGCCGCCGAGGCCGGGCGGGTCGTGCTGCTCGCGGTCCTGGACGGCGAAGGCGGCGCCGGCGTTGACGACCTCGATCCGCACGGAGTCGTCGTCGCGCTTGATGTTCAGCTCGATCGTGTCCGTCGCGGCGGTGGAGCCGTAGCGGACCGCGTTGGTGACCAGCTCGGAGGCGGCCAGCAGCGTCGCGTCGCGCTGGGCGTGGGCGTCGAGCGCCGCCTCGACGGCGGCGCGCGCGAGCGCCGGTGCTTCGACCGTCGCCGCCAGCTCGACGTGCGCGTCCCAGCCGTCGTGCGGGCGGGACGCTGCGCGGGCCTGGTCAGCTGAGCTGGTCACAGCCACAGCGGTACCCCCGCGGCCGGTCGCCCACGCGGTGGCGGGCAGAGGCCTGACCTCGGTCGCGCCAGGTCCGCGACCGATCGCTGCCGAGACGGGGCCGGGGCGCCGTGCGGTCGCCCCGGCCCAGCAGCTCTCAGGCCAGATCGAAGCGGTCGAGGTCCATGACCTTGACCCACGCGGCGGCGAAGTCCTGCACGAACTTCGCCTCCGCGTCGGCGGAGCCGTAGACCTCGGCGAGCGCGCGCAGCTCGGAGTTGGAGCCGAAGACGAGGTCGACGCGGGTGCCGGTCCAGCGCACCTCGCCGCTCTCGCGGCTGCGACCCTCGAACAGCTCCTCGCTCTCCGAGACCGGCTTCCACTCGGTCGCGACGTCGAGCAGGTTGACGAAGAAGTCGTTGCTCAGCGTCTCGGGGCGATCGGTGAAGACGCCGGCCTGCGAGCCGCCGGCGTTGGCGTTCAGGACGCGCAGGCCGCCGAGCAGCGCCGTCAGCTCGGGCGCCGTCAGCGTCAGCATGAACGCCTTGTCGAGCAGCAGGTGCTCGGCGGGGACGCCGAGACCGGGCTGCAGGTAGTTGCGGAAGCCGTCGGCTCTCGGCTCCAGCACCGCGAACGACGGCGCGTCGGTCTGCTCGGCCGTGGCGTCGGTGCGGCCGGGCGTGAACGGCACCGTCAGCGCGTGCCCGCCCTTCTGCGCGGCCGCCTCGACCGCCGCGGAGCCGCCGAGCACGATCAGGTCGGCTATCGACACCTTCTTGCCGAACTCCTTCTGGATCGCTTCGAGCTTCTGCAGGACCGTCTTGAGCTGGGCCGGCTGGTTGACATCCCAGTCCTTCTGCGGCGCGAGGCGAATGCGCGCGCCGTTCGCGCCACCGCGCTTGTCGGAGCCGCGGAACGTCGACGCCGACGCCCAGGCCGCGGAGACAAGTTGCGACACGGACAGGCCAGAGGCGAGG
>DATIOB010000558.1:0-7496 GCA_035473605.1 Conexibacter sp. | reverse complement strand
CACCGCGGGCGCGCGCGATCGCGGCCGCGACGCGGTCGCGCTGCTGCGCGGTCACGAGCGGGCCGAACTGCGTCGCGGGGTCGAGCGCGTCGCCGATCTTGATCGTGCGCGCGAGCGTCGCGAAGCGCTGCGCGAACTCGTCGTGCACGTCGGCGTGGACGAGCAGCCGCGAGGCGGCGACGCAGACCTCGCCGTTGGCCATGTAGATGCCGGTCAGCGCGTCGGCGACGGCGGCGTCGAGGTCGGCGTCGGCGCAGACGATCATCGCGCCCTTGCCGCCCAGCTCCATGATCGCGGGCGTCAGCGCCTCGCCGGCGGCGGCCATGATCTTGCGCGCCGTCGGCGTGCCGCCGGTGAAGGTCACCTTCTGCACGTCCGGGTGCGCGACGAGCGCGGCGCCGACCTCGGGGCCGAAGCCGGTCACGACGTTGACGACGCCGGGCGGCAGGATCCCCTGCGCCAGACGGGCGAACTCGAGCACGCTCGCCGACGCGAACTCCGACGGCTTCAGCACGACGGTGTTGCCGGCCGCCAGCGCCGGGCCGAGCTTGTTCGCGAGCGTGATCAGCGGCGAGTTCCACGGGATCAGCGCGGCGATCACGCCGAGCGGCTCGCGCACGGTGTAGATCAGCGTGTCGGGCGCCTCGACGGGGATCTGGTCGCCGCGCAGGTCGCGCAGCACGCCGGAGAAGAAGCGCAGGATCGCGGCGCAGGTCGGCACGTCGGCGACGGTCGCCTCGCGGATCGGGCGGCCGTTCTCGGTCGCCAGCAGCCGCGCCCAGCGCTCGGGCTCGGCCTCGACCGCGTCGGCGAGGCGCCACAGCAGCTCCTGCCGCGTCGCCGGGCTGGAGCGGCGCCAGCTCGCGAAGGCGCCGCGCGCGGCGGCGACGGCGCGGTCGACGTCGGCCGTGCTCGCCTGCGGGATCTCCGCCCACGGCGTGCCGACGGAGGGGTCGACCGCCTCGAAGCTGTCCGCGGCGTTGACCTCCTCGCCGCCGATGTGGAGGCCGTAGGCGCTGCGCGGGACGTACGCCGCGCGGTTGCTCGCGGTGGCGCTCATGCCATCGGCCCCGCGGCCGGCGCCGGCGCGGCCGGCGGGTTCTCGGGCGGCGGGCCGCCGCGCCGCAGTCTCGGCAGGCGGCCGCGTCTGCGCAGCACCTCAAGGCCGACGGCGCCGATCAGGATCAGGCCGGAGACCATCCCCTGCCAGAAGGTGTTGACGCCGGAGAGCGTCAGGCCGTTCTGCACGACGCCGAGGAAGAGGACGCCGATCAGCGTGCCGAAGACGCCGCCCTCGCCGCCGGTGTAGGCGGTGCCGCCGATCAGCACGGCGGTGATGACGGTCAGCAGCAGCGTCGGATCCGACTCCGGCGAGGCGCCGGTGAGGCGGCCGACGGAGACGATCGCGGCGACGCCGGCGGTCAGGCCCGCGATCCCGTAGACGGCCATCAGCACGGCGCCGACGTTGATGCCGTTGAGGCGCGCCGCCTCCGGGTTGGAGCCGACCGCGAACAGCGCGCGGCCGAAGCGCGTGTAGCGCAGCACGCCGCCGGCCAGCAGCAGCAGGGCGAGGTCGAACAGCAGCAGCAGCGGGATCCCCGCGACCTCGTCGTTGACGAACGATCTGATCGGGCTGAAGCCGGAGAGGCCGAAGACCGAGATCGTCGCGCCGTCGTTGACGACCAGCGCGAAGCTCTGGAAGATCGAGAGGCCGCCGAGCGTGACGACGAGGAACGAGATCTTCAGCCACGAGATCGTCGCGCCCATGATCAGGCCGAGCCCGAGGCCGAACAGCAGCGTGACGGCGATCGCGGGGACGGTCGCCCAGCCCGCTCTCAGCGTCAGGCCGAGGATCATGCCGCTCGCCGCCATCGCGGAGGCGACCGACAGGTCGATGCCGGCCGAGATGATCACGAACGTCGCACCGAGCGCCAGCACGAACATGACGCTGTTGGACTTGACGACGTTCATCAGGTTGTCCCACGTGCCGAACGCCGGCTCCGTGATCGCGAGGTAGACGCAGACGACCAGCAGCGCCGCGAGCACGCCGCTGTAGCGACCGGGTGAGATCCGTCGCAGCCACTCCGGGCCGGCGGCGCGCGGCCGCTCGGCGGCGGCGGCCGTGGCCGGTCCCGCGTCGGTGGTGGGCTGGTCGATGCTCATGGACGACTCTCCGTTCCTGACGGTCATGCTGCGTGCTGCTCCAGGGGCTGGCCGGAGACGGCGACGTGGGCGATCGCCTCCTCCTCCAACCCGTTCGCTGCGAATTCGGCGCGCACCTCGCCGCCGAAGAAGACGAGGATGCGGTCGGCGATCCCGAGCAGCTCGGGCAGCTCGGAGGAGACGACGAGCACGCCGGCTCCGGCCTCCGTCGCCTCCTGCATCAGCCGGTAGACCTCGGCCTTGGCGCCGACGTCGATGCCGCGCGTCGGCTCGCCGAGGACGAGCACGTCGGGGCTGAGCGCGAAGACGCGCCCGAGCACGACCTTCTGCTGGTTGCCGCCCGAGAGCGTCGTGATCAGGTGCTGCGAGGAGGCGGTCACGACGCCGTAGCGGTCGATCGCCTCGCGCACGCGTCTGCGCTCGGTGCGCACGTCGAGCAGGCCGCCGCGCGAGAGGTCGCCCCAGGCGATCGAGAAGTTCTCCGCGACGCTGCGCGTCGGCAGCAGCGCGGCGCGCTTGCGGTCGTCGGGGACGAAGCCGATCCCGCCGGCCAGCGCCGCGCGCGGGTCGCGCAGCGAGACCTCGCGGCCGGCGACGCGGACGCTGCCGCTGGAGGGGATCGCGCCGCCGAGCGCCTGCGCCAGCTCGGCCTTGCCGGAGCCGACGAGCCCGGCGATGCCGAGGATCTCGCCGCGCCGCAGCTGCAGGCTGGTCGGCTTCAGCTTGCCGTCGTTGGAGGCGAGGCCGTCCAGCTCCAGCACGACCTCGCCGCGCGCGATCTCGCGCTTGCCGTAGTAGTCGCCCAGCTCGCGGCCGACCATCAGCCGCACGAGCTGCTGCTCAGGCGTCCGCGGCAGCGGCACGCTGTCGACGAGCTTGCCGTCGCGCAGCACGGTCGCGACGGAGGCGACCTCGTACAGCTCGGGCATGCGGTGGGAGATCGTCACGACCGCGACGCCCTCGTCGCGACGCTGCTTGACGAGCTGGAGCAGGCGGTCGGTTGCCGCCTCGCTCAGCGAGCTGGTCGCCTCGTCGAGGATCAGCAGCCGCGCCCGCGAGGACATCGCGCGGGCGATCTCGACCTCCTGCTGCAGCTCGACGCTCAGCTCGCCGACCGGGCGGCGGGTGTCGACGTGGACGTCGAGGCGGTCGAGCACCTCGCGCGCGTGGCGGTGGACGGCGCGCCAGTCGACGAAGCCCAGTCTGGTGCGCGGGAGGCGGCCGAGGTAGACGTTCTCGGCGACGGAGAGCGTCGGCGCGAGCGTCAGCTCCTGGCTGATCAGCACGATGCCGCGCTTGAGCGCGGCGGCGGGGCTGGCGATCGTGCAGCGCTCGCCGTCGATCTCGATCGTGCCGGCGTCGGGCTGCACGACGCCCGCGAGCACCTTCGCGAGCGTCGACTTGCCGGAGCCGTTCTCGCCCGTGAGGGCGTGCACCTCGCCGGGCGCGATCGTCAGGTCGACGCCGTCGAGCGCGCGCACGCCCGGGAACGACTTGTCGATCCCGCGCAGGCGTACGAGCGGCTGCGCCGCGCGCTCCGCTGCACTCATCTGGCTGCTCCCGGGGACACCACGTTCCACTGCACTTCCGCGCTCCTTCTGGGGATTCGGATCTGTGCTCCGCCTCCCAGGGCAAGCTGCCATATCTTTGATCAAAAGTCAACAGATGTGGCATGATCCCCGTGGCAGCCGGCGGCGCGAGGCGCGCGCACGTCGAGCAGTCGGAGAGTTCCCACCGTGGCGGTGGGAGAGTCTCCGGTGCTCGCGCCGGACACCCCGAGAGAGGAGCCGGGATGGGCAGCGAGCCGTACCACGAGGGATCGCGGGCGCTTCAGGACCGCTTCGACACGCGGCGCCTCGCCGACCGCGGCGCCGAGCTGATGTTCGGGCCGGAGCCGCGGATCGGGCCGAGAGAGCGCGCCTTCGTCGAGCGGATGGAGATGGTGTTCGTCGGCACCGCCGACGCCGACGGCATCCCCCACTGCTCCTACAAGGGCGGCGCGCCCGGCTTCGTGCGCGTGCTCGACGAGCGCACGCTCGCGATCCCCAACTACGACGGCAACGGCTTCTTCGACTCGTGGGGCAACGTCGCCGTCAACCCGAACGTCGACCTGCTCTTCATCGACTTCGAGGCCGACTCGCCGTGGCGGCTGCGGATCAAGGGCACCGCCGCGCTCGAGTTCGACGGCCCGCTGCTGGCCGAGTACCGCGAGGCGCAGTTCGTCGTGCGGATCACGCCGACGCGGATCTACCCCGTCTGCCCGCGCTACGTCCACCAGATGCAGATCGTCAGACGCTCGCGCTTCGTGCCCGCCGACGCCGCCCCCACCCCCGTCGCGCAGTGGAAGCTCGACGGCGCCGAGGTGCCGCCGGAGGTGCTCGCCGCCGACGACCCGTCGCGGCGCGAGTCCGAGCGGCTGCGCGCGGGCGGCGCCCCGCAGCCGCCGACCCACGGCCCCTTTCCGGGCTGACCCCCGCTTCCAGATCCCGACCGACCACAGCCAAGGAGCCAGTGCATGCCCCGCATCGCCACCGTGCAGCTCGAGCCGTCCTACATGGACCCGGATGCGGGCCTGGAGCGGATCCGCCACTTCACCGCCCAGGCCGCCGCGGAGGGCGCCGAGCTGGTCGTCTTCCCCGAGCTGCTCGTGCCCGGCTACCCGCGCTACGTGCCCGACCCCTTCCCGCACACCGAGGAGGGGCAGCGGCTGTGGTCCGACATCCAGCGCTACCACCGCGCCTACCTCGAGCACTCGCAGCTGATCCCGGGGCCGTTCACCGACCGCCTCGGCGAGATCGCGCGCGCCCACTACACCGCGCTCGTCGTCGGCGTCTCGGAGGCCCACCCGAGACGGCGCAGCTGCATCTGGAACACGGCCGTGGCGATCGACCGCGACGGCACCTACCGCGGCAAGCGCCGCAAGCTCGTCGCCGTGATGCACGAGCGGCTCTACTTCACGCGCGGCGGCAGAGAGGACCTGCGCACCTTCGAGCTCGACGGCAACAACGTCGGGATCGCGATCTGCTTCGAGAACCACCACCCGCAGATCCGCCGCGCCTTCGGCGAGCTGGGCGAGGAGATCCACTGCGCGCTGTGGACCGGCCCGACGCCGCGGGAGGTGGCGGTCAGCGGCGGCTCGCACGAGCAGCACAAGGCGCTCGGGGTCGCGCACGCGCTCGACACGGGCGCCTTCGTCGTGATCTCCAGCCAGGTGACCGAGCGCGAGCCCGACGGCGGCGAGTACGGCTCCAACTGGTCCCACAGCGGCGGCAGCTACATCATCGACCCGCTCGGCCGCACGCTCGCCTCCGTGCCCGACTGGGAGGAGGGGATCGCGGTCGCCGACTGCGACCTGTCGCACATCGACGTCGGCCGGCTCGTCTGGAACCCGTTCGGCGACGACCTGCGCGACGACCTCTTCCCCAGCCCGTTCGACTGAGGGAGGCGGGCGGCCGCTACGACGAGCTGCGCGGGAGCAGCTCGTCGAGCGCCGGCAGGTGGACGCGCGTCGCCTCGGCGTCGCCCTCGAGGCCGGCGGCGACCAGCTCGACCGACGACAGCAGGTGCGAGGCGAGCAGCGCGACCGCGCCCTCGGCGTCGCCCTGCTCCAGCGCCTCCAGCATCTGCACGTGCTCCTCGGCGCGCCGCGCGACGTGGTCGGGGTGGCGCATCGACTCGACGCGGTAGCGCTCGCTGTTGCGCCACGCGGGGCCGATCGAGCGCACCAGCCAGTCCGAGCGGCAGGCGCGGTACATCGTGAAGTGGAAGCGCTCGTGCGCGTTGCGCGCGCCGACCTGGTCGCCGCGACCGCGCGCGGCGACGTGCTCGTCGAGCGCGTCGCGGGCGGCGGCGCCCTCCTCGGCGGTGAACTGGCCGGCGGCCGTCCGCATCGCGAGGCATTCGAGGTTGAGGCGCGTGAAGTAGGTGTCGTGCAGGTCCTCGAGCGTCAGCGGGCGCACCCAGGCGCCCTTGTGCGCGACGATCTCGACGAGGCCGAGGCCCTCCAGGCGCCGCAGCGCCTCGCGCACCGGCATGATCGACATGCCGAGCTGCTCGGCCAGCTCCTGCAGCCGCAGCGGCGAGCCGGGCGGGATCTTCCCGTCCATGATCGCCTCGAAGACGGCCTCCTCGGCCTGGTCGCCGGCGGTCTGCCGCGCCGGCCGCGAGACGACAGGGCTGACGCTCGCCAGCCCGCTGCTGCCGTTGCCGCCGTCGCTCTGCTCGCCCTTGCTCATGTCAGCGCCGCCGTCACGACGTTGTTGCGAAGCTCCCCAAGGCCCGTCACCTTCGTCACCACCATGTCCCCATCGTTCAGAAAGACCTGCGGATCGCGCGCGTTTCCAATTCCGCTCGGCGTGCCGGTCAGGATCACGTCGCCGGCCCGCAGCGTCATCCCCCGGCTCAGCTCCGCGATCAGGCGCTCGAACCTGAAGGCTACTTGCGCGGTGGACGCATTCTGCATGATCTCGCCGTTGAGTTCGCAGGTGATCTGCAGGTCGTAGGGGTCGGGGACCTCGTCGACGGTCGTGATCCACGGTCCCAGCGGCATCGTGTCGTCGATCGACTTGCCCTTCAGCCACTGGCCGCCATGGGCCCGCTGGAGGTCGCGCTGGGAGACGTCGTTGGCGACGCAGAAGCCGAAGACGTGCTCCCACGCCCGCTCCTCCGGGATCGAGCGGCCGTCGCGGCCGATCACCAGCACGACCTCGGCCTCGTAGTCCCACTTCTGCGACAGCGCCGCGTCGAAGGCGACGTCGTCGAGCGGGCCGATCACCGTGTCCGGCCCCTTCGTGAAGAAGGTCGGGTGCTGCGGTCTCTCTCTCGGATCCTGCCCCTCGCGCTTGCCGGCCGACTCGGCGAAGTGGTCCCAGTAGTTCCAGCCGGTGCAGAGCACGTCGCGGTTGAAGCGCGTCAGCGGGGCCAGCAGCCTGACGTCGGCGAGCGGCAGCGGCGCGCGGCCGGCGTCGGGCTCGGCCGCGGCGCCGCGCACGACGTCGTCGACGGTCGTCCCGCCGGCCAGCGGGACGAACGTCTCGCCCTCGACCAGGCCGGAGACGACGGCGCCGTCGACGGCCGCGCGCGCGAGCCTCACGACACCACCGCGATCGCGTTGATCTCGATCAGGTAGTCCTTGTTGACGAACTTCGACACCTCGACCAGCGTCGAGGCCGGCGCGACGCCGGTGAAGTACTGGCGGCGGACGGCGTGGATCGCGTCGAAGTCCTCCATGTTGCGGACGTAGACGTCGACGCGCGCGATGTCCTCCAGCGTGCCGCCGGCGCTCTCGACCGCCGCCTGCAGGTTCTGGCAGACCTGGTGCGTCTGCGCGCTCA
>DATIOB010000557.1:0-3849 GCA_035473605.1 Conexibacter sp. | reverse complement strand
GCCACCGAGGCATGCACATTGCCGCTGGGCGCAATCTCGGTTTCGGCCGCCAGCCGCGCCGCCTCGGCGATCAGCTCCTCCTCGTTCAGCGGCACGACGCCGCGCAGCCACGCGTCGACCGTCTCGATCAGGCCGCCGGTGACCATCCGCGCGGCGATCGGGGAGCGCTCCTCCGGCGGACCGGGCAATTCGACGGCGACGAGCGTCGCGAAGGCGTCGACCGCCTCGGCGCGGCGGGCCGCCAGCGCGCCGTGCTCGCCGCCGGCGGCGACGAGCAGCCGCGCCTTCGCCGGCTCGGCGACGACGATCTCCAGCCCGGCGCCGATCGCGGCGCGCGCCCGCGCGTCGAACGGCTGCTCGCGCACCTCTGCCAGCGCGCCGACGATCGCGTCGGCGATCTCGGCGTGGAGCGCGTCGAAGGCCGCCAGCAGCAGCGCGTCGAGATCGCTGAAGCTCTCGTAGAAGTAGCGGCGCGTGAGGCCGGCGCGCGTGCAGATCGCGCGCACGCTCAGCGCCGCGATGCCGGTCGCGGCGATCTCGGCGCGCGCGGCCGTCAGCAGCCGCTCGCGGCGGTCGGCGACGCGCGCGTCGGCGGGGATCCCGCGGTAGGGGCGTTCAACAGGCATTCCCTCAATGTTGACACACCATGGTTCCTGATTTAGCGTCGACCGCATGACACCGCCCAGCGCCGTGCCCCCGCCGGTCGAGGATCACCGCATCGGAACGGCCGACTTCTGGCAGCTTCCGGCCGAGGAGCGCGACGTCGTCTTCGCCGAGCTGCGGCGAGAGCGGCCGCTCTCGCGTCACCCCGCGCCGGAGGACATGCTCGGGATCGGCGAGCGCGACGACCGTCCCTTCTGGGCGCTCGTCCGCCACGAGGACATCCGCCGCGTCTCGCGCGATCCGCAGACCTTCTGCTCCGGTCAGGGCGTGATGTTCGGCGACGCGCCGCCGGAGATGCTGGAGGCGTCGCTCTCCTTCCTCGCGATGGACGCGCCGCGCCACACGTCGCTGCGCAAGCTCGTCTCGGCTGCCTTCAGCCCGCGCCAGGTCGCGCGGATAGAGGAGGGGATACGGGCCAACGCGCGGATCGTCGTGGAGGAGGCGGCGCAGGCCGGTGGCGGCGGCGACTTCGTCGAGCTGATCGCCAAGCGGCTGCCGCTGATGACGATCTCGGAGATGGTCGGCGTGCCGGAGGCCGACCGCGACCGCGTCGTCGAGGCGGCCGACGTGCTCGTCACCGCGCTCGACGAGGACAGCTGGTCAGACGTGCCGCCGCTGCAGAAGCTGGGCGAGGCGCTGTGGACGCTGACGGAGATCTCGACGGCGCTCGCGGCCGAGCGCACGGCCAGACCCCGGGACGACCTGATGACCGCGCTCGTGCAGGCCGAGGTCGACGGCGAGCGGCTGACGCACGCCGAGATCGCCGCCTTCTTCGTGCTGCTGGCGGTCGCCGGCAACGACACGACCCGCCACACGACCTCGCACGCGATGCGCGCGCTCACGACCAACCCCGACCAGCGCGCGCTGCTGCTCGAGGACCTCGACGGCCGCCTGCCGATCGCGGTCGAGGAGTTCGTCCGCTGGGCGACGCCGGTGCTGACCTTCCGCCGCACGACGACGCGGCCGGTCGAGCTGCACGGCGTCGAGGTCCCGGCCGGCGAGAAGGTGCTGCTCTTCTACCACTCCGGCAACCGCGACGAGCGCGCCTTTGAGCAGCCGTGGCGGTTCGACGTGACGCGCGATCCCAACCACCACCTCGGCTTCGGCGGCGGCGGTCCGCACTACTGCCTCGGCGCCTCGCTCGCGCGCACCCAGCTGCGCGCGCTGTTCGGCGAGCTGCTGCGGACGCTCCCGACCTTGGAGGTCGGCGAACCGACGCTGTTCCGCACCCCCGGCTTCATCCATGCGGTGAAGCGGATGCCCTGCAGTTGGTGAGTCAGCGCTTGCGCTCGTCCGGCCAGTGGCCGTGCTGGTCGAAATAGCGCCGCTGGGCGCTCTCGCGATCACGGTCTCTGTCGCCGTCGACGCCGACCCGGTGGAGGATGTTGAGCAGCGAGATCGACAGCCCGGCGCCGATCAGGCAGGCCGCGCCCTCCCAGTTGCCGGCGGGGTCGATCGCGACGAAGACGAGCCCGACCAGCACGACCACGGCCGGCAGCACGTAACGCGTGGCGACCAATGCCGTTCTCATGACGACGGCGCCTCGCCGCTGCCGCGCGGCACGATCACGACCGGGCAGGAGGCCTCGCGCAGCAGGGTCGTCGAGACCGAGCCGAGCAGCACGCGCCGGAACGGTCCTTTGCCGCCGGAGCCGGTGAACAACAGGTCGTCGTGCTGGGAGTCCTCCAGCAGCACGGTGGCCGGGTCGCCGTCGACGACGGCGGCGTCGACGGTCAGGCCGTCGAGCTTCCCGACGGCGGCGTCGAGCCGCTCGCGCGCGGCGTCGCGCGCGAGGTCGGCGATCTCCGCGTAGGCGGTCGGGTCGAGCGGTGGGTACAGGCCGACGGCGCTGTTGACCGCCGTCACGACGCGCAGCCTGCCGCCGGCGCGGCGCGCGAAGGCGACGGCCGCCTCGAGCGCGTGGGCGGCCTCGGGCGAGTCGTCGTAGGCGACGGCGACCTGCAGCGGGCTGCCGCCGGTGCCGCCGAGCGTGCCGTCGGTGGCGTGGTCGGCGTTGGCGGCGGCGAAGCCGACGGGGGCGACCGCGACCGGGCAGGGCGAGCCGTCGAGCACGCGCTCGGGGGTCGAGCCGGTCAGCAGCCGCACGGCGGCGCCGTGGTGGGTGGCGCCGACGACGATCGCGGTCGCGTCGCGCTCCTCCGCGAGGTCGTGCAGCACCTGCGACGGCTTCGCGCCCGCGATCGCGTGGAACTCGATCGCCACGCCGCCGCCGTCGCCGGCCTGCGCGCGCGCCTTCTCGATCGCGGCCTCGGCGTCGTGGCGGACGGAGGTGCCGATGTCGGCGATCGCGCCGCCGTGACCGAGCGGATCCTCCGGATAGGCGCAGACGACCAGCAGCCTGTCGCCGGTCGTGCGGGCGAGCAGCTGACCCAGCGCGAGCGCGTCGGAGGCGTGGTCGCGGCCGTCGAATCCGACGATGATCGTGCTGGGCATGCGGGCGGGTCCTCGGTCGGGGGAGCTGCCGTCAACGATACGCGCAGACGAGCGCAGAGAGTGTGCCCGCCCGCACGCGCGCGCACCCCCGCGCGCCGCGCTGACGGCGCTCAGAGGTCGTCGTAGAGACGGCTCAGCCGCTCCAGCACGGCGGCGCCGGCCAGCAGCTCGTCGCGGTCGAGCGCGGCGAACGTCTCGCGCCACTTCTGCGCGTGCGCGGCGTCCTTCTCCTCCAGCCGCCGCCGGCCCTCGTCGGTGAGGCGGTTGGAGACGACGCGGCGGTCTCGCTCCGAGCGCGTGCGCTCGACGATCCCGCACGCGGCGAGCTGGTCGAGCATCTGCGTGACGGTCGGCGGCGACAGCTCCGCGGCGGCCGCCAGCTGGCTGGCGGCCAGCTCGCCGCCGGGCGCTCTCGCCAGCTCGCGCACGAGCCGGTACTGGGGGAAGCTGAGGCCGCCCTTGCGCTGCCCGGCGTCACGGCCGCGCAGCCGCCGCTGCGCCGCCAGCAGCTCGGAGAGCTGGTCCTTCAGCGCGTCGAGAGCGGCGTCGCGGTCGTCGGTCATCGCCCTGGATGGTAGGCGCCGTCTCCCCCGAGATGGCGCAACCGCCGCGCGACCGGGTTGTTTGCGGCACTCTCCATGCAGGAGAATCGTGTCAGACCCCGTACGAGTGACCGGTACCCGGGCGCTCGTCCGGGACTCCTCCCTCATCCCTCCCTTGCGCGCGCTCGTC
>DATIOB010000556.1:0-3801 GCA_035473605.1 Conexibacter sp. | reverse complement strand
GCCGGGATCTCTCCTGCCGGAGCTGCCGGAGATCTCGAAGACCGCCTCCGGGCGGCGCCAGTTCAGCTCCGAGCGGGTCAGCGACAGCGAGCCGACGCGCAACTCGACCGGTCCGTCGGCGGTGACCGCGTGCGAGCGGCGGTCGATCGCGACCGTGACGCCCTTGCGCGCGGGCGTCAGGTCGAGGCCGTTGAGGCGGACGCGGCTGGTCGACTCGGCGCGCGTGCCGCGCGTGCGGAAGCAGGCGGAGATCGCGCTGATCGGGCCGGCGCTGACGGTCGCGGTGCAGCCGGCCGCTCTCGACGGCGCCGGCGGCCCGCCGTAGCCGTTGCCGCGCGAGGGCTTCGGATCGGGCGCGTCGGGCGCGCCCTCGGGGCCGGGCGGCAGCGGACGCGGCGCGTCGGGGTCGCCGCCGTCTCCCCCGCCGACCGGCGGGCCGTCGGGGTCCTTCTCGGTCAGCGTCGCGCTCCAGGCCGCGCCGCCGGAGAGCGGCTGGTTGTCGCAGCCTCTGTCGAACGCGACGCTGTAGTTGCCGCCCGCCGACGTGGCGCCGACGGTGCCGTCGAACGTGATGCGCTGGCCGGGAGCCAAGTCCTCGAAGGCGAAGCTGCCGTCGGCGGCGATCTCCGTGTCGCCGCCCATCTCGCCGCCGGAGCCGCAGTAGCCGGTCAGCGAGCCGGCACCGGGGATCGAGACGATTCCGGTCCAGTCGGTCAGCAGCACGCCGCCGCCGCGAACCTTGAAGCTGAAGCTGTAGCCCGGCAGCTGTCTGCCGACGTAGGTGCCGTCCTGGATCGGCCGCAGCGGGCCCTGCTTCACGGGGATCCCCGAGAGCTCGCGCTCGCCGCAGCTGCCCACGACGTTGTACGGCGAGTCGACGACGCCGCTGGTGGCGCCGAGACGCGAGCGCCCCGAGCGGCGGCTCCATCTCGTGAAGGTGCCGTCCGCCTCGATCAGGAAGGGGTCGTTGTAGAACGGCTCCGTTCCGCGTCTGCCGCAGAAGATGACGGGGTTGCCGACCGTCCGCCGTCTCCCCACCGCGCGCACGACGAAGGAGAGCTGGACCTTCCCCTTCTGCCCCATCCAGAGGCCGGGCTTCGGCTGCGCTGCCGGGGCGGCTGGCGGGGCGACCGCGGCGGAGGCGGCGGCGAGCAGGACGAGCGAGAGGATCACGGCGACGCGCATGCGCCGCTTCGTACCCGTTCGGGACGCAGCGGATGCGCGCTCGCTCAGGTGCCGCAGAAGGTCTGGAACGAGTCGCCGAAGCCGGCCGGCGCCGGCGCCGCGTGACGCTCGAAACCGGGGCGTTGGTCGAACGGTCGGGTGACGGCGTCGAGCAGCCGCTCCAACGGCTCCATCTCCCCCGCCGTCGCGGCGCTCAGCGCCTCCTCGACGAGGTGGTTGCGCGGGATGTAGACGGGGTTGACGCGCTCCATCGCCGTGGCGGCCTCGTGCGGGTCGCACCCCGACCAGCCGAGCTGCGCCTGCCAGCGCGCGAGCCAGGCGTCGAGCGGCGCGACGTCGAGGAACTGCGCCCGCGCCGGCTCGGCGTCGCCGCGCGCCGCGGCGGAGAGCGCGCGGAAGGTCGCGGTGAAATCGACGTGCTGCTGCTCCATCAGGCCGATCAGGTCCTCGCCGAGCCCCTCGTCGTCCAGCTCGCCCTCCTGCGGGAGGCCGATCTTCGCGCGCAGGCCACGCTCGAAGTGCGCGTGGTAGCGGGGCCCATACGTCGCCAGCACCGCGGTGGCGGCCTCGCGCGCCGGCTCCGGCTCGTCGGCGAGCAGGCGCAGCAGCGTCTCGGCCAGCCGCGTCAGGTTCCAGAGCGCGATCTGCGGCTGGTTGCCATAAGCGTAGCGGCCGCCGTGGTCGATCGAGCTGAAGACGGTCGCGCGGTCGAGCCCGTCGACGAAGGCGCAGGGGCCGTAGTCGATCGTCTCGCCGGAGATCGTCATGTTGTCGGTGTTCATCACGCCGTGGACGAAGCCGACGAGCATCCACCGCGCGATCAGCTCCGCCTGCGCCTCGACGACCGCCTCGAGGAAGGCGAGGTACGGGTTCTCCGCCTCCGCCGCGTGCGGATGGTGGCGGGCGATCGCGTAGTCGGCGAGGCGGCGCACGAGCGCGTCGTCGCCGCTCGCCGCCGCGTACTGGAAGGTGCCGACGCGCAGGTGGCTGGCCGCGACGCGCGCGAGCACGGC
The DNA here is from genome assembly GCA_035473605.1 of Conexibacter sp. Classification (GTDB taxonomy): domain Bacteria; phylum Actinomycetota; class Thermoleophilia; order Solirubrobacterales; family Solirubrobacteraceae; genus Conexibacter. The sequence goes on along the minus strand of DATIOB010000556.1, from coordinate 1,603 downwards.
GCCGGGCAGCAGCGTCTCGCGCACGACGGTGTCGCCGGTCGCGACGACGGCGAGCGACCGCGTCGTCGGGATCCCGAGCGCGTGCATCGCCTCGCTGACGAGGTACTCGCGCAGCATCGGCCCGACGGCCGCTCTGCCGTCGCCGCCGCGCGCGAACGGCGTCCGTCCGGAGCCCTTCAAGTGCAGGTCGCGCCGGCGGCCCTCCACGTCGATCAGCTCGCCGAGCAGCAGCGCGCGCCCGTCGCCGAGCCGCGGCGAGTATCCGCCGAACTGGTGGCCGGCATAGGCCTGCGCGACCGGCATCGCCTCCGCGGGCAGCGCGGTGCCGGTCAGCAGGCCGACGCCCTCGGGCGTGGCGAGCGCGGCCGGGTCGCCGCCCAGCTCGCGCGCGAGCGCGGCGTTGAGCGTCAGCAGCCGCGGCGCGGAGGCCGGTGCGGCCTGCCACGGGAGGGAGAGCCCTTCCAGCTCGCGGACGAAGGTGTTGTCGAACGTGAACAGCAGTCGCGCCGAGACGGTCATCTGTCCGAGGCTAGCGGGCGCGCCCCCAAGCAGCAGGGTGTGCCGCTGCGTATCTCCGGCGAGCCGATCGGGCTCGCCGGCAGCCTCACCGCTTTCTGAAGACGCAGGGCATCGCGCCGCTGACCGCGATGCCGACCTCTGTGTCGCCCTGGAGGAAGAACACGCCGCCGACCGAGATCGCCGCTCCCTTGGGGGCGAACACGACCGCTCCGCCGCCGGGGGCGCCCGGCACGGGAACGGTGCTGTCGTAGACCGTGCCCCCGGGCGCACGGACCACGACCCGCGAGACGAACTGCCCGGCCGCGCGCGGCAGCGGGTACGGCGCGCCGTAGCCCTTCCAGAGCGTCTCCGAGATGTCCACGGTCATCCGATACCGGCCGTTGGGCGACGTGGCCGACGCGAAGAACCCGCCGCCGAAACGGTTGCAACGGGCGCGCTTGAACGTGGCGATCACCGGCTCGTCCGCACCGCCGGCCTGCCGCACGTGAACGTCGCCGTAGCCTCTCGCCGGCTTGGGCTTCGCGACGCTCCCGGCGCTTCCGATCGCGAGGAGAGCCGCGGCACAGATGGTCGCGACGGTCGCGAGCGTGATGGGTCGCATACCGGCGACGCTACCAGAGGCCAGGAGCACATCGGGGCGTCTTGGGCGACCGGCCGCGGTAGGCTTGGCGCGTGATGCTCCGACATGCGGTGCGAACGGCGTTCGCGGGTGCCCTGATGGCATCGCTCCTGCTCGTGCCGTCAGCCGCTTCGGCGGCCGAGGCCAAGCGCTTCCAGATGCAGACCGGTTTCGTCCTCGTGGCGCTGAACAACTCGCCGTGGGCGGTCGGCAACGGCGTGCGGGCGCCGGAGTGCAGAGGGATCGGCAAGCCCCGCCGCGACGCGGCCTTCCAGTCGACGTGGTCCTCGTTCCGCTGCACCGTGGTCGACGCCGCCGGCGGCGCGGCGCGCGGCGTGGCGCTCGTTTAGTTCAGTCAGATGGTGGCGACAGGCCTCGGCCGTAGCGTTGCGGTGGCGCCGGGCTTGAACCATGGCCCATTCGGCGTCGAGCAATTGGCGGTATGACGCGGACGAATCCCGCCAC
>DATIOB010000555.1:0-10469 GCA_035473605.1 Conexibacter sp. | reverse complement strand
CGGCCGCGCGCAGCAGGTCGCGGGCGCGCGGCTCGGTGCGGACCGGCTGCTGGCGCGGCAGCGGCGTCGAGGCGGCGACGTCGCTGCCGTCGACGGCAGCCATCATCACGTCCTCCGGCAGCTCCAGATGGGTCGCGCCGGGCTTCTCGGCCTCCGCCAGCTTGAACGCCTTGCGCACGACCTCGGGGACGATGTCGGGGCTCGAGACGCGCGCGTTCCACTTCACGACCGGTCTGAGGATCTGCACCAGGTCGATGTACTGGTGCGACTCCTTGTGCATCCGCTCGACGTCGGCCTGGCCGGTCAGCGCGACGAGCGGCGCGCGGTCGAGGTAGGCGTCGGCGACGGCGGTGATCAGGTTGGTCGCACCGGGGCCGAGCGTGCCGAGGCAGACGCCGGCGCGACCGGTGAGCCGCCCGTACATGTCGGCCATGTACGCGCCGCCCTGCTCGTGGCGGACGGGGACGAAGCGGATCGAGGAGTCCTCGAGCGACTCGTTGAGGTCGAGCGTCTCCTCACCGGGAATGCCGAAGACGTACTCGACCCCCTCGGCTTCGAGGCATTCGACGAACAGGTCGGAGGCGCGGCGCGAGGAGGGCATCGCCCATTCAACGTAACACCGAGAAGCCCTCGCCAAACGGGAAGGCGAGCCCCCGGCGAGCGTTCCCAAGGCTGAGCAAGGCCTCCGGCCGCCGCTCAGCCCGCGTAGATGCGCACCAGCGTCTCGGCGACGCAGACCGGCTTGTCGCCGCCGTCGCGCTCGAACGTCAGCGCCGTCGCCATCTGGATCCCGCCGGGGATGTCCTCCACGGAGGCGATCGTCGCGCGCATGCGGACCCTGCTGCCGACCGGCAGCGGCGCCGGGAAGCGGACCTTGTTGAGGCCGTAGTTGAGCGCGAAGGCGACGTTGGTGACCTCGTAGAGCGCATACGAGAACTTCGGCGCCAGCGAGAGCGTGTAGTAGCCGTGCGCGATCGTGCCGCCGAACGGCGTCTGCGCCGCTCTCTCGGGATCGACGTGGATCCACTGGTGGTCGCCGGTCGCGTCGGCGAAGGCGTCGATCTTCTCCTGCGTGACGTCGTCCCAGTCGCTGACGCCCAGCTCCTGCCCGACGCGGGCCTTGATGTCGTCGATGCCGTTGAGCGTGATCATGCGCGCAAGGCTAGTTCGCGCGCTGCGCACGAAGCGCCGCTTCGCGCGGGCCCGCTGCGTGGGCGCCGCCCCGCTGGCTAGGCTGCTCGCCATGCCCGCCCCGCTGCTCGTCGTCGACGCCCCTTCGCTGCTCTATCGCGCCTGGTTCGCGCTGCCCGACAAGATCACGGGGGTTGGCGGGATGCCCGTCAACGCGCTGCTCGGCGCGACCAACGCGATCCTGCGGATCGTCGCCGACCGCCGGCCGCGCGCGGTCGTGATCTGCAACGGCGCGGAGGCGGCGAGATACCGCGTCGAGCGCTACGGCGGCTACCACGCGGACCGCCCGCCGGTCCCGGACGGCCTGGCGGCGCAGTTCGCGCGCGCGGGCGAGCTGTTCGAGGGCTTCGGCTGGACGCTTGCGGGGACCGACGAGCTGGAGGCCGACGACCTGCTGCACTCGTTTGCGCTGACCGAGGTCGAGGCCGGCGGCGATGCGCTGCTGATGACCGGCGACCGCGACATGTTCCAGTGCGCGACCGACGCCGTGACGGTGCTCTACCTGAAGACGGGCGTGAGAGGGTTCGAGCCGATGACGCCGGACTCGGTGCAGCAGCGCTACGGCATCCCGCCGGCGCTCGTGCCCGACTTCATCGCGCTGCGCGGCGACCCCTCCGACGGCCTGCCCGGCGCGAGAGGGATCGGCGAGAAGGGCGCCGCCGACCTGCTGCGCCGCCACGGCTCGCTGGAGGCCGCGCTGGCCGATCCCGACGGCGAGAGACCGCGCGTCGCCAGAGCGCTGCGCGAGCAGGCTGACGAGCTGCGCGACTACCTCGCGATCGCGACGCTCCAGCGCGTCGAGGTCGCCCGCCCCGCCGACCGCCCGCTCGACCTCGCCGGCGGCGCCGACGCCGCCGAGGCGCTCGGGATGAACAGACTGGCCGGACGCCTGCGCGATGCCGGCGACCCGTCGCAGCTCTGACGCACAATCGCCACGCTGAACGTCAGGCGGCGCCGCGCCGCTACGGCGTGAACTTGACGGTTATCACGTCACCGTCCTGCATCACGTAGTCGCGGCCCTCGACTCTGAGCGTGCCCTTCTCTCTCGCGGCGGCGTAGCCGCCGGCGTCGAGCAGCGCTCTCCAGCCGATCACCTCGGCGCGCACGAAGCCCTTCTGGATGTCACCGTGGATCTCGCCGGCGGCGTGCCACGCGGTGAGGCCTCTGCGCAGGTGCCACGACTGCGCGCGGACGCCGGAGCCGACGGTGAAGAAGGCGTTCAGGTTCAGCAGCTCGAAGGCGCCGCGGACGATCCGCCGGAGGCCGGACTCGGCGATCCCCAGCTCGTCGCGCATCACCTGCGCCTCCTCGTCGTCGAGCTCGGACAGCTCGGCCTCGATGCGGGAGGAGATCGCGACCGCCTTCGCGCCGTGCGCCTCGGCGTGAGCGAGGATCGCGGCGGGCACCTCGTCGGTGCCCTCGTCGACGTTGGCGACGAACAGGACCGGCTTCGCCGTCAGCGGCTGCAGCTCCTTGATCGCGTTCGGCGCGTCCTCGGGAGCCGGCACCGTACGCGCCGGTCTGCCGGCGTGGAGCGCCTCGATCAGCGCTCTCAGCCATGCTTCCTCGGCGATCGCGACCTTGTCGCCGCCGCGCGCGGCGCGCACGACGCGGCCGTGGCGGCGCTCGGCCTGCTCGAGGTCGGCGAAGATCAGCTCGGTCTCGATCGTGTCGATGTCGGCAAGCGGGTCGACGCGGCCCTCGGGGTGGATCACGTTGTCGTCGTTGTGGGCGCGCACGACGTGGACGATCGCGTCGGTCTCGCGGATGTTCGCGAGGAACTGGTTGCCGAGCCCCTCGCCCTCGTGGGCGCCTCTGACGAGCCCGGCGATGTCGTGGAAGTCGATCGTGTCGTGGACCGTCTCGGAGGAGCCGAGCAGCTCCGCGAGCGCGTCGATCCGCTCGTCCTGCACCGGCACGACGGCGACGTTCGGCTCGATCGTCGTGAACGGGTAGTTGGCGGCCTCCGCCCCCGCGCGCGTGAGCGCGTTGAAGAGCGAGGACTTGCCCGCGTTCGGCATGCCGACGATCCCGACCTTCATGTGCGTGCTCCCTTGCCGATCGCCGTGCCGAGCGCGGCGCCTATGACGATGTCCGACGGCCAGTGCACGCCGAGGTACAGCCGCGAGCCCGCCATCGCGAGCGCCGCCGCCTTCAACGGCGCCGCCGGCAGCAGGCCGGCGTACGCCTGCGCCGCCGCGAACGAGGAGGTCGCGTGGGCGCTCGGGAAGCTGAGCTGCGTCGGCGTGTGCATCAGCTGCGGCAGGTCCTCCAGCTGCGGCCGCGGGCGGCGGACGGCGAGCTTGATCGTCTGGTTGACGACGTAGGCGACGCCGACGCCGACGACGGCTCTCGTCCACTCCGCCCGCCGCGGCCGGTCCAGCGCCGCCCCGGCGGCGCCGAGCGCCAGCCAGCCGGCCGCGTGCTGGCCCAGCCGCGAGTAGCCGCGCACCGTCCGCTCCAGCGCCGGCGTGTGGCCGAGCGTGCGCGTGAGGCGCAGACCGGCGAGGTCGAGCGCCTGCAGCGAAGCGGGGAACGTCACCATCGGCGTCGGTGCTCCGGCCGGACGGGGCTCAGCCGAGCCCGAAGCCGACGCGCTGGTCCTGCGCGTCGGTGCGCACGTACTCGACCTTGGCGAGGTCGAGGAAGATCGAGCCGTCGGCGCTCGTGAAGTCGTACCAGCCGCCCTGGCCCTCGCGCAGCGCCGCGATCAGCGCGGCGACCTGCGGCTCGTCGGCGCGCACGGGCAGCGCCTGACCCTTGAAGCCGATCGTGATCTTCTGCTCGCCTGCCATCAGTGTCCCTCCGCGGGTTGGACGATCTCGGTCAGCACGCCACCGGTCGCGGCGGGGTGCACGAAGGCGACCTTCGAGCCGCGGATGCCGATGCGGGGCGTCTCGTCGATCAGGCGCAGACCGGAGGCCTTCAGCGACGCCAGCGTCGCTTCGATGTCCTCCACCTGGTAGGCGACGTGGTGGATCCCCGGGCCCTTCTTCGCGAGGTACTTGCCGACCGGCGTGTCCGGGCCGAGCGGCTTCAGCAGCTCGACGTGACCCTCGCCGACGTCGAGCAGGATCGCCTCGACGCCCTGCTCCGTGACGGTCTCACGGTGGACGACGGGCATTCTGAGCGCGTCCTCGTAGAGCGCGAGCGCGGCGTCGAGGTCCTCGACGGCGACGCCGATGTGATCGATGCGGCCGAGCATGCGCGCCGGAGCATAGCGAGCGCCGTCGCGCGCCGAGCCCGACGCCGGCCCTACTCGACGCGCTCCAGCCGTGCGTTGGGCCGCTCGCCCCGCCCCGCCTTCGCGCACGGGACGCCGTCGACGCGCACGACGTCGGCGGTGTAGTCGTTCTGGCCGCGGATCAGCGAGGAGCCGACGCCGTAGGCGTCGACCGGCACGCCGGCGGCCTCGAAGGCGCGGATCCGCTCGGCGTCGAAGCCGCCGGAGACGACGATCCGCACGTGCTCGAAGCCGGCCGCGTCGAGCGCGCCGCGGACCTTCTCGACCAGCCGCGGATTCACTCCCGTGGGCTTGAAGTCGCCCAGCTCCTGCCACAGCGAGCGGTCGACCATCTGCTCGCCGGTGTCCAGGCGCACGCCCCACAGCCGCTCGCCGAGCGCCGCGGCGACCGCCAGCGCGGTCGCGACCGAGTCGTTCTCCCAGTCGACCAGCACGGTGACGTTGACGTCGGGGTGGAAGCGGTCGGCGAACTTCGTCGCCGCCAGCACCGTGTCGCCGTCGTAGGCGGCGATCAGGCCGTGCGGGACGGTGCCGACCCCGCGGCCGCCCCACCACGACGCCTGCGCCTCGGTCGAGACGCCGATCGCGCCGGCGACGTGCGCCGCCCAGCCGTCGCCGGTCTGCACCAGCCAGTGGTCGTGGCGAGCGGGGAAGAACAGCACCTGCTTGCCGCCGGCCGCCTCGACGACCTCGCGCACGTTGCGCATCACCAGCGAGCGGCGCGCGAGCGTGCCGAGGTAGACCGTCTCGAGGTGGGCGAAGAGCGTGTAGTCGCCGGCGATCGTCAGGACCGCCTCGCGCGGGGCGATCTGGTCGCCCTCGTGCAGCGCGTGCACCTCCAGCTCCTCCCAGCCTGGGATCCAGGCGCCGTCGGCGGCGCGCCGCCCGGCGCACAGCTTCAGGATCGCGATCGCCTCGTCGATCCCGCCGAGCAGCGAGTCGCGCTTCTGGAAGACCTGCACGAGCACGCGCGGGTGACGCCCGTCCTCCTCCAGCAGCTGCTTGGTCGAGACGAAGTACGCGTCGGAGTACCAGCCGTCGCGGATCCGCTCGACCGGAAGGCGGAAGGTGTCGGGGTCGAGCCGCTGGCGTCCGGGCACTATCTGAGCAGTTCCCGCGCGACGTCCTTGTAGAACGTCGCCGCGAACCCGAGATCGCGCACGTCGATCCGCTCGTTCGCGCTGTGCACCAGCGGCGCGGTCTCGAAGCGCGTCTGGTGCTGCTGCGGGAAGAAGCCGTAGGCGACGCAGTCCGGGAAGGCGGCGCGGAAGTGGCGCGAGTCGGTGAAGCCCGGCAGGATCAGCGGAACGGTCGAGGCGGCCGGGTCCTGCGAGGAGATCCAGCCGTTGATCGCCTCGCGCAGGCGCGAGCCGATCGGCGAGCCGTTGCCGGAGATCTGGGTGTCGAACTCGATCCGGTATCCCTCCTCAGGTCCGAGCACCTCGGCGAGCGCGCGGCGGACCGACTCCTCGCCGAGCCCGGGCGGCACGCGGCAGTCGACGCTCAGCCGCGCGCGGCTGGGGATCACGTTGATCTTCTCGGAGGCCGAGACCTTCGTCGGCGTGAAGGTGACGCCGAACATCGGCTCGAACATCGCGATCAGGCGCGGGTCGGCCGCGGCCATGCGCGCGACGGCGGCCTGCGGGTCGGCGGGGTTCTCGCCGAGGCCGCGCAGGAAGGCGGCCGGCGCCTCGGTCAGCTCGTACGCCGGCTGACGGGTCGCGAAGGCCTCCAGCAGCGGCGCCAGCTTCAGCAGCGCGTTGTCGCCCATCTTCGGCTGCGAGGCGTGGCCGGCGACCCCTTCGGTCGTGAGGGTGAAGCGGAAGACGCCCTTCTCGGCGGTGCAGACGCCGTAGCGGCGTCTGCCGCGGTACTCGAAGACCTCGCCGCCGCCCTCGTTGAGGAGGTAGTCGCAGCGGACCTTGTCGGGGTGGTTCTGCGTCAGCCACTGCGCGCCGAGCGCGCCGCCGGTCTCCTCGTCGACGACCGAGACGACGAGCAGGTCGCCCTTCTTCGGGCGCCAGCCCTCGCGTGCGAGCGAGACGGCGGCGGCGACCTCGGCCGCCACCTGCGACTTCATGTCGAGCGCGCCGCGGCCCCACAGGAAGCCGTCGGCGAGCGCGCCCGACCACGGGTCGTGCTGCCACTCGTCGGGGTTGGCGAGGACCGTGTCGACGTGGCCGAGCAGGCAGAGCGTCGGCCCCTCCTCCTCTCCGCGCAGCCGCGCGACGAGGTTGGGCCGCTCCTCCTCGGCGCCGAGCAGCTCGACCTCGAAGCCGGCCGCCGTCAGGTGCGCGGCGAGGTACTCCTGGCAGACGCGCTCGTTGCCGGGCGGGTTGACGGTGTCGAACTGCACGAGCCGCTGCAGCAGCTCGGTCGTCTCCTGCTGAAGATCTGCGGGCATCGCGGAGGACTCTACGGCGTCGCGACGGGGCGGCGGGGGGAAATGCCGGGAGCGCGTGCGCCAGACTGCATCCCCATGAGCAGCCTCTTCGAGCCGCCGGAGCCCGACGCCGAGACCGTCCGCGCGAACGCGCCGCTGGCCGCGCGGATGCGGCCGCGGACGCTCGACGAGTACGTCGGCCAGGGCCACCTGCTGCACGACGGCTCCCCGCTGCGGACCGCGATCGAGTCGGGCCGGCCGCACTCGATGATCCTCCACGGCCCGCCCGGGACCGGCAAGACGACGCTGGCGCGGATCGTCGCCGACAGCGCCGACGCCGTCTTCGAGGAGCTGAGCGCGGTGCAGGCCGGCAGACCGGAGGTGCGCGCGGTGCTGGAGCGGGCACGGCAGCGCCGCCGCCTCGACAGACGGACCGTCTTCTTCCTCGACGAGATCCACCGCTTCAACAAGGCGCAGCAGGACGCACTGCTGCCGGCGGTCGAGGAGGGGCTCGTGACGCTGATCGGCGCGACGACCGAGAACCCCTCCTACGAGGTCAACGGCGCGCTGCTGTCGCGGGCACGCGTCTACGAGCTGAGAGAGCTGAGCGACGACGACGTGCGGACGCTGCTGCGGCGTGCGATCGAGCGCAGAGAGCTGGGCCTGGTGACGGTCGAGGACGAGGCGGTCGAGCTGCTCACCGCGCGCGCCGCCGGCGACGCGCGCACGGCGCTCGGCGCGCTCGAGCTGGCCGCGACGACGGCGCCCGAGAGCGTCGTCACCGTCGCCCACGCCGAGGATGCGCTGCAGGGGCGGATCCTCCACTACGACCGCGTCGGCGACAACCACTACGACACGATCTCGGCCTGGATCAAGTCGACGCGCGGCTCCGATCCCGACGCCTCGCTCTACTACCTCGCGGTGATGCTGGAGGGCGGCGAGGATCCGCGCTTCATCGCCCGCCGGATGGTGATCCTCGCCAGCGAGGACGTCGGCAACGCCGACCCGCAGGCGCTCCAGGTGGCGACCGCGACGGCGGCCGCGGTCGAGCTGGTCGGGCTGCCGGAGGGCGCGCACGCGCTGGCGCAGTGCGCGGTCTACCTGGCGCTGGCGCCGAAGTCGAACGCGGCCTACAAGGCGCTCGGGCGGGCGCGCCAGTACGTGCGCGACAACGGCGCGGCGCGGCCGCCGGTGCCGCTGCGCTCGGGCGGGCGCGGCGAGGGCTACGACTATCCGCACGACCGTCCCGGCCACGTCTCGCCGCAGGAGCTGCTGCCGGAGTCGGTCGCCGGGCAGCGCTTCTGGCAGGCGAGCGCGACCGAGAGAGCGCTCGGCGAGCGCCACGAGCGGATCCGCAGAGCCCGGGGTCGAACCCCCTAGGCGGTCTGCGGCAGCCGCGGCGTGACGTAGCGGACGCGTCCGGGCAGCAGCGGCACCAGCACGCGGCGGGCGTACTCCTGGCCGCCGCGCAGCGCCAGCCCGCGCGCCGGGTCCCAGCGGAAGCCGTAGAGGCGGCGGATCTGCTTCGGCAGCAGGCCGACGGTGGCGAAGTTGGCGTACTCCAGCAGCGGCCGCACGCGCAGCGGCACGGGCGGACGCATCACGATGTCGATCGCGGTCGCGCGCGCCTCGGGCCCGACGTGCAGGTCGCCGCCGTCGAGCATCCCGCGCATGTACTGGTCGAAGCCCTCGATCGTCTGCGGCATGTCGCGCTCGCGCAGCCCGAAGAGGCGGCCGAAGACGCGGTAGTCGCGCCAGTAGGCATCGCGCTCGTCACGCGTCAGGCGGCGCACGTAACGCTCGTGGACAGTGATGCCGGAGTCGACGAGCGTCGCGAGGATCCACAGCAGCAGCGCCGGATCGTCGGCGGCGTACGGCGTGCCGGCGGGGAAGCGGCCGGACGGCTCGGTCAGCTCACCCCTGATCCCGCTGTGCACGCTGCGGACGATCGCCGTCACCCGCTCGGCCTCCGCGCGCGGCCCGAAGACGACGAGGTTGACCGCCATCGCGGTGCGGTGGAGCCGCTCGTACGGCTCGTCCTTCGCACCGGTGTGGGCGAAGAAGCCGGCGAACGCGACCGGGTGCGCGGCCTGCATCAGCAGCGCCCGCGGCCCGGCCAGCGCGACGACCTGCTCGCGGTGGATCCGCCGGATCGTCGCGTCGTCGTCGTAGACCCCTTCGGTGCTCATCTCCTCAGAGTACGAATGCGCAGCGCCGATGGATGGAATGCTGACAGCGTGAGCATGGACGCAAGCGAGCAGATCGAGCGGCGGCTCTCAGAGCTGCGCATCCGCTGGGGCGACTTCTGGCCCGAGGACGACCTCTCGGCGATCGCCGCCGACGTCCGCCGCCGGATCGGCAGAGCCGGCGACGCGTGGGCGCTCGACGAGCTGGAGCCGCTGCCCGGGGGCCACGTCGCCTTCACGGCGCGCGGCGAGCGCGACGGCGAGGCGGTCGTGCTGAAGGTCAATCCGCGCGAGCACCCCGACGCGCGCGATCTCCTCGCCGAGGGCGAGGCGCTGCGCTTCTGGGCCCCGACCGGCGCAGCCGTCCGGCTGCTCGACGAGCGCGACGACGGCTTCACGCTGCTGCTGGAGCAGCTGCGCCCCGGCACGCCGCTCGACGCCGCCGGACTGGCGTGGGAGGAGCGGCTGACGACGCTCGGCCGCCTCGTCGCACGGTTGCACCGCGCCGGCACGCCGCCGGCCTCGCTGCCGCGCCTCGGCGGCGACTACGCCGACGGTTGGCGCCGCTCGCTCGCCGACGACACGGCGTCGCTCGCGGAGCTGGAGCTGCTGCTGCGCCCAGCCGCCGACGACCTGCTGCTGCACGCCGATCTGCATGGCGGCAACGCCCTGCGCGACGGCGGCGAGTGGCGCGCGATCGACCCGCATGCCCTCCGCGGTGACCGTCACGCCGACGTCTGGGCGCTGATCGATCCGTTCGCGCCGGCGCTGCCGGACGAGCCGCGGGCGGCGGCCGAGGAGGCGCGCCGCTGGCTCGCCCTCTACGCGCCCGCCGCCGAGCTGGAGCCGGAGCGAGCCGCCGCCTGGACGCGGCTGCGCGCCCGCGCCGAAGCGCTCGCGATCGACCGCGACGGCTTCACCGCCTCCGACGAGAACCGCGCTTGGGCGGCGCGGCTGCACCGGATCGCGAACGCGCTCGCCTGAGCGTCGCGGCGCGTCCGCCGCAGCACCCCGCGTTCGTCTGACGCGGTGCCGCTGCCCGAGGCGGGTACCCTGGTTCGGATGCCAGCACAGGCCTACAGCGGCAAGGAATGCGTCTGCCAGTACCGCAAGGGGATCTGCGACCAGACCTGCGTCCGCGACATGCTCGACACGCCGTTCTACATCGCGTGCCTGAAGCTCAGAGGACGGCGCAGCCTCGTCGTCGGCGGGGGTGACATCGGCCTCGAGAAGGTCGAGGGGCTGCTCGCCTGCGACGGTGACGTGACGGTCGTCGCGCCCGACCTGCAGCCCGAGCTGCAGCGGCTCGCCGACGAGGGCTCGATCACATGGATCGCCCGCCGCTACGAGCCGGCGGACCTCGAAGGGACGTTCATGGTGATCGCCGCCACCAACGACTCCGAGGTCAACATCGGCGTCTACGACGACGCCGAGAAGCGCGCGATGCTCGTCAACGTCGTCGACG
>DATIOB010000554.1:0-6180 GCA_035473605.1 Conexibacter sp. | reverse complement strand
GCGCGACTTCGATCGCGTCGACCGAGACGACGTAGCTTGCCGACGCGGGGTTCTTCGTCCACGTCGGGACGACTCTCAGCTCGTGCGTCCCGGCACCGATCGTGCCGGTGTCGTAGGTGACGTACTGCAGGTCCGTCGTCGCGCTGTACTGGTCGATCGTCGTCTTGTAGACGCCGTCGAGGTAGACGTCGGCTCTGCCGCGGTCGCCGCCGCGCACGGCGAGCAGTCTCGCGCGCGTGCCGCGGAATCTCGCCGTCACGCTGGAGCTGGAGCCGAAGTTCGTCGCCATCCGCTCGGTGCCGCCGACGTCGCCGGCGCGTTCGTAGAGGTACCAGCGCCCCTCGTAGGAGATGACCGGATCGTCGTTGTCGATCACGGGGCCTTCGAGCAGCACGTCGTCGACGCGCAGGCCGCCCGTGGTGAACGTGCCCGAGTCGAACCCGACTATGTACCGGCCGCAGTTCGACGCCGCGGTGAATCTGAGGCTGACGTCGGTCCACGCGAGCGAGCTGATCGTCTGCGTCGTGCCCACGCCGCTGCACGTGTCGTACGCGTACATCCGCGCCGGGCTCCCGTCCGGCGTCTGGATCCGCGCGCGCAGCGTGTACGTCTGCCCGCCGGTCAGCGAGACACCTTGGTAGAGCGTCGTGTAGCCGAGGTTGAAGTACTGCAGATAGCCGTACCACGAGCCGTTCTGGCCGACCGAGTAGTCGGCCGCGTCGGACTGGTTGCTTCTGCTCACGCGCGACCAGTACGCGTGCCCGGTACGTTCGAAGCCGCCGTTGCGGATGAACGGCGGGCTCGTCTTGGCGAAGTCCGCGGTGAGGTTCTGGATGTGCGCCTTCGTCAGCGCGGTCGAGCCGGTGTATCTGTTTCTGGCGAACGTCATGTCCTTCATCGGCGCCTGGTCCTGCTCCTGGTTGGTGAATCTCGCGGGCGGCTCACCGACGTACGGGTCGTCGCACCAGCAGCCGACGGCGTCGGTCGCGGCGAGCGTGTTGTCGTGGACGCGCACGTCGCTCATCTCGACCTGGCGCTGGTCGCCGTAGGCGGTGCCCCACGGGATCAGCGCGATCGCCTTGCAGCAGGTCGACGTCGCGTAGTTGTTGTCGATCTCGATGTCCATGATCGGCTCCGGCACGGCCGTCGACCACCAGGTCGTGCCGCGCGGGTCGTTCCACTGCGTCCACAGCACGATCGTGTCGTCGCTCGTGGCGTCCATCGTGTTGCCGGTCACGCGCACGTGCTGTGAGTTGCCGATGCCGACACCCTCGACGTTCGTGTCGAGGTCGTCTCTCATCGTCATCCCAGAGACGACGCCGTTGTCGACCGTGTAGAGCGAGACGTTGCTGGCGCTCGCGCCGATCATCGTGAGGTCGGAGATTCTGAACCCGTCGACCTTGTGGAAGCCGATCCCCATCGCGTGGATCGTCGTCTCGTCGGTCAGCGCGCGCGTCATCTGGATCGTGCCGCCGCCGGTCACGGTGACGTTTCTCGCGTTGCCCGAATGGATCAGCGGATAATTGCGGTACATCGCGATGTTCCACTCGATCGTGGCGTCGATCATGTGGCCCAGCACCGGTCTGTGCGCCCAGTGCGACTGGTCCTGGCTCATCTTCAGCGTCGCGCCCGTCGCGATCTCCAGCGTCACGTTGCTCTTCACGCTGACGTCGCCGCTGAGAAACGTCTTCGGCGCGGGCAGCGTCACCTTCCCGCCGCCCGCCGCGTTCACGTCGTCGATCGCTCTCTGAATCGCAGCGCGATCGTTCGTCACGCCGTCACCCGCGGCGCTGTATGGCGCAGCCGTCACGTTGACGTCGAGCGCACTCGCCGCCCCGGGCAGGGCGCAGCACGCCGCCGCGGCCAGCAGGCCGCTCAGCAGGATCCTTCGCATCTCGCTACCTCCATATAGGCTAGATGCTATAGCTATCAGCGACGGTTCCGACTTGCAAGCCGGGTGGCACGAGGGCAATCGGTTTGGGCCGCGAATGCCTGTGCGAGGCGCATGCGAACGTGCCAAGATGAGCCGCCGGACCCGCCGCTGCTCGCGCGCTGACCCGGGCCGCGTGGGGGCGTCCGGGGCACGCGGCGCTCGACGCTCGCCGGGGAGGGGCTCGAAGCCGTCTCAGAAGCGGGAACTCACGGCGTCTGCTGGAGCGGCCACACTTCGACGACGCCCTGTGCGACGGCGCACGGCGTTGCGGAGACGAGCTGCGCGGCCTGCTCGGCACTGTCTGCCTCGACGATCGCGAACCCGGCGATCGGCAGGTCCGAGCGCATGAACGGTCCAGAGGTCGTCCGCATCCCGGCATCGTCGTGATTGCGCACCTGGATCGGTCTGCCGGCGATCCCCATCAGGACGCCGTCGGCGCGCAGGCGCGCGTCGTGCGCGTGGGCCGCGTCTCGCACCGAAGGGTCGGTCTGCTCGTAGCCGGCGCTGCTGCCGTAACCGATCGTGATGAACGTCGCCATCTCAGGGGCTCCTTGGGCCGTTGTGCAGAAGCGAGCGCGTGAAAGGTGCTCGCAGAGATGTAGACCGGCGCGACGTGCAGTACTCATCGCCGTCGCGGGTTCAGGCGCTCCCGACGCGAGCGACACGCCGCGCGCTGCGCTCAGACGGCGTTGAGCCCGGCGGCGATCACGGCGTCGAGCAGGCCGGGGAAGCGGCTGTCGAGATCGGCGCGGCGGAGCGCGTTGTGGATCGCGGTGCCGCTGTAGCGCTGCTCGATGATCCCGGCCTCGCGCAGGACGCGGAAGTGGTGGGTCGCGGTCGACTTGCTCACGGGCAGGTCGAAGGCGATGCAGGCCTGGTCGCTGTGGCCATGCGCGAGCTGCAGCACGATCGCGCGGCGGACCGGGTCGGCCAGTGCCGCCAGCACGGCGTCGAGCTGGATGCTGCTCAGGTCCGGGTGCTCCAGCGTGCGCATCTCTCCAGGTCTCCTCTCGGCAGCGGTGGTACGTTGACCATCGTACAACGATGACTGTCGTACAAGCACTTGGAGCCGCCGTGTCCCGCACCCTGTTCGAGCCGATCACCCTCCGCGACGTCGAGGTCCGCAACCGCATCTGGATCCCCCCGATGTGCCAGTACGCCGTCGACGCGCAGGACGGCGTCCCGACCGACTGGCACCTGATGCATCTCGGCTCGCTCGCCCGCGGCGGTGCCGGCGCGGTGATCGTCGAGGCGACGGGCGTCGTGCCCGAGGGGCGGATCAGCCCGCAGGACGTCGGGCTCTGGAACGACGAGCAGCGCGACGCCTTCGCGCGCATCGTCGCGCTGATCCACTCGCAGGGCGCGAAGGCGGGCATCCAGCTCGCCCACGCCGGCCGCAAGGCCTCGACCTGGCGCGCCTGGGGCGAGCGGCCCGACGGCAACGTCCCGCCCGCGCAGGGTGGCTGGCAGCCGGTCGGCCCCTCGACGATCGCGTTCCCCGGGCTGGTCGAGCCGACCGCGCTCGACGCCGCCGGGATCGACGGCGTCCTCGCCGCCTTCGCCGCCGCCGCCCGCCGCGCCGTCGACGCCGGCTTCGACCTGCTCGAGCTGCACGGCGCCCACGGCTACCTGCTGCACGAGTTCCTCTCGCCGCTCTCCAACGAGCGCAGCGACGAGTACGGCGGCTCGCTGGAGAACCGCGCGCGGCTGCTGCTGGAGGTCGTCGACGCCGTCCGCGCCGAGGTCGGCGACGCGATCCCGCTGATCGTCCGCCTCTCCGCGACCGACTGGACCGACGGCGGGCTGACGCTGGAGGACACCGAGCAGGTCGTCCGCTGGCTGCGCGACCACGGCGCCGACCTGATCTCGGTCTCGACGGGCGGCAATGCCGCCGCCGCGAAGATCCCGGTCGGCCCCGGCTACCAGCTGCCGTTCGCCGCGTCGATCAAGGCGTCGACCGGGATGCCGGTCGCCGCCGTCGGCATGATCGACCAGCCGTTCCAGGCCGAGCAGATCGTCGCGCTCGGCCATGCCGACGTCGTGCTCGTGGGCCGCGAGTCGCTGCGCGATCCCAACTTCCCG
Organism: Conexibacter sp.; assembly: GCA_035473605.1. GTDB lineage: Bacteria > Actinomycetota > Thermoleophilia > Solirubrobacterales > Solirubrobacteraceae > Conexibacter. Next base: position 2,165 of record DATIOB010000554.1, on the reverse strand, counting down.
ATCCGCGCCGCGCAGGCGCTCCGCTACGAGATGCCGTACAAGCCGGCGCCGTACGAGCGCGCCTACGCCTGACGCCCACGCGGCCACGCCGGGCGCGCGCCGCGGAGCTTCAGCGCGCCGTCCAGCCGAGGTCCATCGTCAGCGCGGCGCCGCTGAAGGCGCGGCCGGAGGGGCCGGCGAGGAGACCGACGACGTCGGCGACCTCGGCCGGCTCGATCAGGCGCTTGATCGCGTGGGGGGCGAGCAGACCGTCGGCGAGCGCGCGCTCGGGGGTCGTGCCGTCGCGCTCGGCGAGCGCCTCGACCTGCCGCTCGACGAGCGGCGTGCGGACGTAGCCGGGGCAGACCGCGTTGGCGGTGATCTCGTGCTCGGCGCCCTCCAGCGCGAGCGTCTTCACGAGCCCGATCGTGCCGTGCTTGGCGGCGACGTAGGCCGACTTGCCGGGCGAGGCGACGAGGCCGTGGGCGGAGGAGACCGCGACGAAGCTAGCGAGCGGGCTCTCGACGAGTGCCGGCCAGGCGTGCTTCGCGAGCAGGAAGGGGCTCGTCAGCAGCAGGTCCAGCAGCGTCCGCCAGCGCTCCTCCGGGAACTCGGCGACCGGGGCGACGTGCTGCACGCCGGCGTTGGCGACGACGACGTCGATGCGGCCGAACCGCCGCAGCGCCTCGGCGACGACCGCGCGGTTGCCGTCGCCGGTGGCGAGGTCGGCGGCGAAGGGGATCGCGGCGGCTGAGCCGGCGGCGGGCGCGGGGGAGGGCGCCGGGTCGGCGTCGGCGCGCAGGTCGACCGCGAGCACGTCGAGGCCGTCGGCGAGCAGACGCTCGCAGATCGCGCGGCCGATCCCGCCGGCTGCTCCGGTCACGATCGCGACCCGTCTCGTGTGGTTCATGGGAGCACTCTCTCGCCTTTCCAATCTATTCGCAATCTTATTGTTGACAATCGTCTCTTGACAGGAGTACGGTCGCGCCGTCCACGACCTGAAGGAGCCAGATGCAGCCCTCAGAGCCGGCCGCCGCGGCGGCAGCAGTCCCGCAGACCGAAGGCACGGAGGTGGTGGCGCCGCTCAGCCGCCGCTCGCTGATCCGTCGCGGAGCGCTCGCGGCAGGTGTCGCCGGCGGGGCGGCGATGCTCACCGGTGGTGCCGTCGCCCCGACGGTCGCCAGCGCCGCGTTCGCCGCCGGCAGCGACGACTTCCACGTAGCGAGATACGGCGCGGTCGGCGACGGCAGAACCGACGACACCGCCGCGATCCAGAGCGCGATCGACGCCGCGTTCGCTCACGCCGCCGGCGGCGCGGGCCACGGCCGCGTCCTGTTCGACGCCAAGACTTACCTGCTCAGCAGCGCGCCGAGACGGCCGATCACCGGCGCGCTGTCGGTCTCCGCGCAGCTGCTGATCCCGCGCCGGACCGACGGCCCGATGGTCAACGTCGAGCTGGTCGGCGCCGGCACGCAGCAGGGCAAGCAGGACGTCTTCGGCACCGCGCAGCAGACCGGCGGCACGCTGCTGAAGTCGACGGTCACCGGGAGCTGGAGAGGCCACGACGAGGGCGCGCCGCCGGCGGTGCTCGCCTCGATGCGCGGTGAGGACTGGGGCGGCTTCAACCGCGTCACGGTCGCGATCTCGGGGATCGCGGTCGTCACCCCGGGCAACCCGACGCTGATGGGCGTCAACATGATGTGGGCGCCGCAGGTGCGGATCAACAGCCTCCGCATCGACACCGTCGAGGACCTCGTCAGAGTGACCGAGCCGACGCACACGTGGGCGACCGCGCTCGTGCTGCCGTACGTCAACAACAACGCGATGGTCTACGTGCGCGACGTCAGCATCGTCGGCTTCTACACCGGGATCATGTTCGGCGAGCACACCGACGCCTCGACCGTGCTCTGCTTCGGCTGCAGAGTCGGGCTGGCGCCGTTCGGCGTCAGAGCGCACACGGCGCGCTTCGGCCTGGCGACCGTCGAGTGGTGCCCGACGGTGCTCTCGCAGGTCGACTGGAGCCTCGGCCGCGTCCCCTGCAACGGCGGCGAGTTCATGGTCTTCCAGCTGATCGACGTCGAGGAGTACAACGGCTTCGCGGGCAGCATGGGCTGGGCGACGCACGACCAGCACGTCTACGACCCGGCGAGCACGATGAAGGGCTGGATCAGATTCGCCCGCTCCAG
>DATIOB010000553.1:0-3311 GCA_035473605.1 Conexibacter sp. | reverse complement strand
CGCCGGGTGCGCTCGGTCTCGCAGCGGCTGGAGGGGATCGAGGACATCCTCGACCGCGTCGAGCAGAGGGTCGGCGCGCTCGACGGCAGCGGCGACGCCGAGCAGCGGCTGACGGCGATCGAGCGGCGGCTCGACGCGATCATCAGCCAGCTGGAACGGCTCGGCGACCAGGCGACGCCCTCCGCCCCGCAGCCGGTGATCACCTCGGCGGCCGCGAGAAGACCGGCCGCCTCGCGCACGCGCGCGGCCGCGGCAAGACGCCGCACCGCCAGAAGAGTCACCGCCAGACCGACCGCGGCCTGACCGCGAGCGCGCGGCAGCCCGCCGCGCGCCCTGCCTCAGCTGAGTGCGGCGACGGCGATGCGGCCTACGGCGATCGCCGCGGCCTCCATCGCCTCGTGCTCGATGCGACCGCGCTGCGGGCCGAGCAGGTCGCTGACGACCAGCACGCAGCCGGTCGCCACGCCGCGCAGCGCGCCGAGCTGGAACAGCGTCGCGGTCTCCATCTCGATCGCGAGCGCGTCGCGCGGCGGCGGGTCGGCGTGCTCGCCGGCGGGGTCGTAGAAGAGGTCGGTCGTCAGGACAGCGCCCTGGCGCACGGCCGCGCCGCCGTTCGCACCCGCCTCCGCCGTGTCGTCGCCGCCCGCGCCGTCGGCGGCAGCTGCCGCGAGCGCCGCCGTCAGGCCCGCGTCGCCGGCGACCCGCTCGCCGGCGCCGAGCGCGCGGCTGGTGCCGTCGGTCGCGAAGGCGGCCTCGGCGACGAGCGCGTCGCCGAGCGCGAAGCCGTCGACGAGCGCGCCGCAGGAGCCGACGCGGACGATCCGCTCGGCGCCGAGGCGCACCAGCTCCTCGATCACGATCGCCGCGCTCGGGCCGCCCATCCCCGTCGACTGGATCGTCAGCGGCGCGCCGTCGGCCGCCGCGCCGGTGTAGCCCCACAGGCCGCGGTTGTGGTTGAACATTCTCGGCTTCTGCAGCAGTGACTGCGCGAGCAGCAGCGCGCGGCCGGGGTCGCCGGGCAGCAGCACGCGCGGCGCCAGCTCGGCGGTCGGGTGGATGTGAAGCGTCGTCGCCATGGCGCAGCGAGCATAGACTGCGCCCGACCAGTCCCCGGGCGGCGGGCGACGTCGAATGGGAGGTCTCCTCAGATGGGCAGCAGCAGCTTCAGATCGCAGGCGGAGTTCCGCGAGGTCATCGACCAGATCTTCGGACTGATGGACTCGCCCGAGATGGGCCCGCAGCTGCGCGATGCGGACGTGCCGCAGCGCTTCGAGTTCGACGACCTCGACCTCGTCGTCAACGTGCGCGCGGCCCGTCCCGACGAGGAGGGGCGCTTCATCGTCTGGGAGTGGAGCGACGACGTCGACTGGGAGCCGAAGGTGCGGATGGAGATGGCCTCCGAGACCGCCAACAAGTACTTCCAGGGCAAGGAGAACATCGCGATGGCGATCGCCCGTCGCCGCATCAAGACCGGCGGCGACATCAAGGCGGCGCTTGCGCTGATGCCGGTCGTCAAGCCGGTCTACGCGAGATACGTCGAGCTGGTCGAGCGCGAATACCCCCACCTGAAGGTCTGAGAAACCGCCCCGCGCGGTCGGCTGACCACGCCCGCTGACGCTCGGACCGGGGCCGTTGACACTGCCACCGCGCAGGAGCATGGTCTGTGCCACCAACCAAGGCAACAGGCCGAGCAGTGGGTCTGCCGCCCGCACGTCAGTCCAGCGGACAGGCGATGGGTGAACGCAGGCCTGCAAGGCGCCGCGACCGCCTCGCGGAACGAGCGTCGTCGGCCGAGCGCAGCGGGCCGTTTTGCCCGCGGGCGGCGGGGTCCCCTCAGTGGAGGCCCCGCCGCCCTCCAACTTCTTGCAGCGGAATCCGCTCGCAGCGGATATCTGGTGCAGTGGGCCATGGGCATTGCGCACGCAAGCGGCTAGCGTGCGGCGCGTGACGCAGGGGCTCCGCCACGAGACGACCGCGCTTCCGCTGCAGGAGGCGGCCCGTCGGGCGGGGGTGGCGCCCGCGACGCTGCGCCGCTGGGTCCGCGACGGGCTCGTGCCGCTCGCGGCCGGCGGCGTCTGGACGCCCGCCGCCGCGGCGCAGGCGCGGATCGTCGCGCGCCTGCGCGAACGCGGCCATTCGCTCGCCGACATCCGCCGCGCGAGCCAGGAGGGGCGGCTCGCCTTCGGCTACGTCGAGGAGCTGTTCCCGGCGCCGGAGGAGGGCGTCGGGATCGAGCAGGCCGCCGTCGAGACCGGCCTCGAGCCGGCGCTGGTCGAGCGGATGCTGACCTCGCTCGGCCACGGACCGCACGAGCTCGACCGGATCCCCGCGGAGGAGCTGGCGCTGCTGCGCCGCGCCGCGGCCGCGCTCGACGCCGGCTTCCCGCTCGTCGCGCTGCTGCAGCTCGTGCGCGTGTACGGACAGGCGCTGGCGCAGATCGCCGACGCCGAGGTGCGGCTCTTCCACCTCTACGTGCACGAGCCGCTGATGCGCGACGGCGTGCCCGGCCTGGAGGTCGCCGAGCAGATGGAGCAGCTCGCGCGCGGGCTGCTGCCGATCGCCTCGCCGCTGATGGACCACGTCCACCGGCGCTTCCTGCGCCACTTCGTCGAGCAGGACGTGATCGGCCACATGGAGGCCGCCTTCGACGGCGAGATCGGGGACCTCGGGCGCCTCCGGGTCGCCGTCGCCTTCGCGGACCTGGCCGGCTACACGCGCCTGACCGAGGAGGTCGGCGAGGAGGAGGCGGTCGACGCCGTCGAGCGGTTCGTCGGCGCGGTCGAGATGACGCTGCCCGAGGACGCGCGCATCATCAAGACGATCGGCGACGCGGTGATGGTCGTCGGCGCCGACGCCTCGGCGCTGGTCGACTGGGCCGTCGGCTTCCAGCAGCTGTTCACCGAACGGCCGCGGCCGCGGATCGGGCTGCACCACGGCGAGACGCTCTACCGCGAGGGCGACTACTACGGCCGCGAGGTCAACCTCGCGGCGCGCGTGGCGGCGCGCTCGGGCGAGGGCGAGGTGCTCGTCACGCGCGAGATCGTCGCGCTGGCCGGGCCGCACCTGCTGTTCGAGCCGATCGGCGAGGTGCGGCTGAAGGGCTTCAGCGACTCGACGGAGCTGTTCCTCGCGCGTCCCATGGAGGGATGAGCGCGTGGGCGGTCCGGCGCGCCCGGCATACACTGCGGGTGCGATGGAGGCCGATCGCGTGCTCGAGCAGGTGCGCGCCGGGGGGCTGCTTCCCGCCGGCGGGTCCGTCGTCGTGCTGTTGTCCGGCGGCCGCGACTCCGTCTGCCTGCTCGACGTCGCCG
>DATIOB010000552.1:0-8878 GCA_035473605.1 Conexibacter sp. | reverse complement strand
GCCGGTGTCCCAGGCGCAGGTGGACCAGGGGCGCACCATCCCTGAGCGCTTTCTGATCCGCTGGCGCGGCGAGGCGGACCCCGACCACGTCAAGGCGATCGACGCGTATTGGATCTCGGCGGCTGAGCACGGCATGAATGCCAGCACCTTCACGGCGCGCACGGTCGCATCCACGGGCGCGGACTGCGCCGCGGCGATGTCCGCCGCGGTCGGCGCGCTGTCGGGCCCGCTGCACGGCGGCGCGCCCTCGCGCGTGCTGAAGATGCTCGACGAGGTCGAGCAGCTCGGCGACGCCGAGCGCTGGGTCAAGGACGCGCTCGATCGCGGCGAGCGCCTGATGGGCTTCGGCCACCGGGTCTACCGCGCCGAGGATCCCCGGGCCCGCATCCTCCGCCGCACGGCGAACGAGCTCGGGTCGAGCCGCGTCACGGTGGCCGAGGCGCTCGAGCAGGCGGCGCTCGCCGAGCTCCAGGCGCGCCGTCCCGACCGCGTACTGGCGACCAACGTGGAGTTCTGGTCGGCAGTCGTGCTCGACATGGCCGAAGTCCCCCCGGACCTCTTCACGCCGCTCTTCACCTGCGCCCGCACCGCCGGCTGGTCGGCGCACATCCTCGAGCAGAAGCGCGAGGGCCGCCTGATCCGCCCGACCGCGAAGTACGTCGGCGCCTCGCCGCGCAGACGCGGCGAGGTCACCTGAGCAGCTGAAGCGGGCTGCTCAGCCGGCGACGATCGCCGCGGCCGCCGACAGCGCGGCCGGGACGTCGTCGTCGGCGGGGAACAGCAGCGAGCGGCCGAGCACCAGCCCGCGCGTCGCCGGCTGCGCGAAGGCGGCGGCCCAGCGCGCGTAGGTCTGCTCGGCGTCGGCGCTGACCTCGCCGCCGAGCAGCAGGCACGGCAGCGTCGTGGCGGCGAGCGCACGCTCGACGCCCTCGACCCACGGCACCTTCAGCCAGGTGTGGCTGGAGGTCGCGCCGAGGCCGGCGGAGATCGAGATCGCCTTCACCATCGCCTCCGCGGTCAGCTCGTTGACGACGCGGCCGTCGACCCGTCGCGACAGGAACGGCTCGACCATCGCGATCAGGCCGCGCTCGGCGAGCGCGCTGACGGCCGCGGCGGCGTTCTCGAGCGCGCCGGCGGTGGCGGGGTCGTCGTAGTCGATCCGCAGCAGCAGCTTGCCGGCCTCGCAGCCGAGCGCTTCGAGCGACCCCGGCGTGAACGCCGTGTAGCGGTCGTCGATCTCGAAGGCCGCGCCCTGCAGCCCGCCGCGGTTCATCGAGCCGACCAGCAGCTTGCCGTCGAGCGCGCCCATCAGCAGCAGGTCCTCGAGCACGTCCGGGGTGCCGAGCACGCCGTCGACGCGCGGGTCGGCCAGCACCGCCGCCAGCCGCCGCAGCAGCTCGGCGCGGTCGGCCATCGCCGCGCCGCGCGCGCCGGCGCCGAGCGCGCCGCGCGCCGGGTGGTCGGCGGCGACGATCAGCAGCCGGCCGCGCTCGGGCACCAGCCGCGTCGGCCGCACGCGTGCCGCGGCCGCCGCCGTGATCGCCTCCGGCCGCTCCAGCCGGACGCGCGTCAGCTCTTCGATCGCGATGCTCATCTCAGTTCTCCACGAAGTAGCTGCCGGTGCCCTGCCCGCTGCTGAAGTAGCGGCTCGTGACGGTCTTCTTGCGCGTGAAGAAGTCGACCGCGTCGGGACCGTGGGCGTGCAGGTCGCCGAGGAAGGAGTCCTTCCAGCCGGAGAAGGGGAAGAAGGCGACCGGCGCGGCGACGCCGATGTTGACGCCGATCATCCCCGCCTCGACGTCGTGGCGGTAGCGGCGGACCGCCGGCGCCGACTCGGTGAAGATCGAGGTGCCGTTGCCGAAGCGGCTGCCGTTGACGATCTCGATCGCCTCGTCGAGCGTCTCGGCGCGCATGATCGCGAGCACCGGACCGAACACCTCTTCGCGTGCGATCGCCATCTGCGGCGTCACGTCGGTGAGGATCGTCGGGCCGACGAAGGCGCCGCCCGCCGGCAGGCGCTCGCCGCTGCCGCGTCCGTCCACGACGACCGTCGCGCCCTCGGCGACCGCTCTGTCGACCCAGTCGACGATGCGGTCGCGCGCCTCGCAGGAGACGACCGGGCCGACGTCGCTCGCGCTGTCGGCGCCGTCGCCGACGGTCAGCGCGCGCGTCGCGGCGGTGAGCGGCTCCAGCAGGCGCTCGTGCGCCTCGCCGACGGTCACGACTGCCGAGCCGGCCATGCAGCGCTGGCCGGCGGCGCCGAAGGCCGAGCCGATCAGGCCGGCGACCGTCTTGTCGATCACCGCGTCGGGCATCACGACCATGTGGTTCTTCGCGCCGCCGAGCGCCTGCACGCGCTTGCCCGCGCGCGCAGCGCGCTCGTAGACGAGCTTCGCGACCGGCGCGGAGCCGACGAACGAGATCGCGTCGACGCCGGGGTGGTCGAGCAGCGACTCGACGACCTCGCGGCCGCCGTTGACGAGGTTGACGACGCCCGGCGGCAGCTCCAGCTCGTGCAGCAGCTCGAAGACGATCTGCTGCGTCAGGGGCACCTGCTCGGAGGGCTTGAGCACGAACGTGTTGCCGCAGCCGATCGCGAACGGCAGGAACCAGAACGGCACCATCATCGGGAAGTTGAACGGCGCGATCGCGGCGCAGACGCCGACCGGCTGGCGCACCGTCTCGGCGTCGATCCCGCGCGAGACGTCCTCGAGGATCCGCCCCTGCATCGTCGTCGGGATCGCGCAGGCGGCCTCGACCATCTCGATCGCGCGGCCGACCTCGGCGCGCGCGTCCGGGAGCGTCTTGCCCATCTCGCGCGTGACCGAGGCGGCGAGGTCGTCCTGGCGCTCGATCAGCAGCTGGCGCAGCCTGAAGAGGCGCCGCGCGCGCTCGATCACGTTGACGTCGCGCCAGGCCGGAAGCGCCGCGCGCGCCGCGCTCACCGCGGCGTCGACGTCGGCGCCGATCGACAGCGGCACGCGCGCCAGCAGCGCGCCGCTGGCGGGGTTGGTGACGTCGAGCGTCTCGCTCGCGGCCGCCGGGGTCCAGGCGCCGCCGACGTAGTTGTCGAGCGTGCGGACGTCGGTGGTCGTGCTCATCGGGCGGGGTGCTCCTTCGGGATCGGGAGGTCGGTGGTGGCGCCGTCGGCGCGCGTCCACGCGAGCGCCGGGTCGTCCTGGAAGGCCCAGGTCCGCACCGGTCCGGCCATCACGTTGAGGTAGTAGAGGGCGACGCCGGGCGGCGCGGCGACGGCGTGGTAGCCGCGCGGCACGAGCACGAGGTCGCGGTCGGAGAAGGCGACCGTCTCGTCGAGCGTGCGGTCGTCGCTGTAGACGCGCTGGATGCCGAAGCCGTCGGCCGGCGTGACGCGGTGGTAGTAGGTCTCCTCCAGCAGGCACTCGTCGGGCAGCGCGTCGCGGTCGTGCTTGTGGGGCGGGTAGCTCGACCAGTTGCCCGACGGCGTGATCACCTCGGTCACGAGCAGGCTCTCGGCGGGGTCGGAGACCATCAGCACGTCGTGGACGGTGCGTTCGTGGCGGTCGTAGCCGCGCGTCGTCGCGGGCACGTCGGCGGCGGCGATCCGGCGTGCCGGGACGCCGCCGTTCGGGGCCGGCGCGAAGCAGAGGCCGACCTCGGCGCCGTCGCCGGCGCCCTCGACCGCGAAGCGGCCGCCGGGCGGCAGGTAGACGGCGTCGGGCGTGCCGGAGAAGGGGTCGGGGCGGCCGCCGACGTCGCGCCACTCGCCGTCCTGCGAGCGGACGTGGACGTGGCCGGCGATCACGACGACGCAGCACTCGCGCCCGTCGCTGTCGCGCTCGGCGACCTGGCCCGCGCTCAGCGCGAGCGCCTCGAAGCCGACGTGCGACCAGCCGGCCGAGGCCGGCGTGACCGTCAGGAAGGCGCCGTCGGACGCGGGCTGGGCCGCGGGCTTGACGAGGATCTCACTGCTCATCGATCGGGCTCTCCAGGTGGATGCGCTGACGGGTGCGGTCCTGCTCGTAGCGGGCGCGCGCCGCGCGCACCTCGGCCCGCTCGGAGACGGCCGCGACCGGCACGTCCCACCAGCTGTCGTAGCCGCCGACGTTGCCGTAGCGGCCGACCTCGACGTGGATCGCGACGGGGCCGGTCGCGTCGGCCGAGGCCGCGAGCGCGGCGCGCAGCTCCTCCGCGGTCGTCACGCGCGTGACGGGGACGCCGAGCGATTCGACGTTGGCGGCGAGGTCGACGGGGAGCGGCGCGGGGGCGTCGCCGTCGTCCGCGAGCGCGTCGCCGCCCGGCGCGTCGAGGACGGGCGGGCCGTCGTCGGACTCGCGCCGGTGATGGGTGCCGAAGCCGGCGATCCCGACCGAGCGCGACAGCGCGCCGATCGAGGCGTAGCCGTGGTTCTGCACCAGCACGAGCACGATCCGCGCGCCGGTCGCGACCGCCGTCACCAGCTCACCCGAGAGCATCAGGTAGGAGCCGTCGCCGACGAGCACGAAGACCGGCCGCTCCGGCGCCGCCAGCTTGACGCCGATCCCGCCGGGGATCTCGTAGCCCATGCACGAGTAGCCGTACTCGACGTGATAGCCCTTGCCGAGCGGGTCGCGGGCGCGCCACAGCTTGTGCAGATCGCCCGGCATCGAGCCGGCCGCCTGCACGACGACGCCGTCTGAGCCGGCGGCGTCGTTGACGGCGCCGATCACGGCCGCCTGGTGGAGCGCCCCGTTGCCGCTCGGGGCCACCAGCCGCGCGACCTCCTGCGTCCAGGCCGCGCGCTCGGTCTCGGCGCGCGCCGTCCTGGCGCCGTCGGCGCGATGGTCGCCGAGCGCGTCGCTCAGCGCCTCCAGCGTCGTGCGCGCGTCGCCGACCAGCTGCAGGCCGGCGTGCTTGGCGGCGTCGAAGGCGCAGACGTTGACGTTGACGAAGCGCACGCCCGGGTCCTGGAAGGCGGTCTTCGAGGCGGTCGTGAAATCGCTCCAGCGCGTGCCGATTCCGAGCACGAGGTCGGCCTCGGCCGCGAGCCGGTTGGCGGCGGCCGAGCCGGTCGCCCCGATCGCGCCGAGCGACCCGGCGTGGTCGGAGGGCAGCGCGCCGCGGCCGGCGTGCGTCTCGCCGACGGGGATCCCCGTGCGCGTGACGAACTCGCGCAGCGCCTCGGTGGCGTGCGCGTAGATCACCCCGCCGCCGGCGACGATCAGCGGCCGCTTCGCCGCGCGGATCAGCGCGACGGCGCGCGCCAGCCCTTCGGGGGCGGGCGGTTGGCGCTGTACCAGCCAGGTGCGCGGCGCCAGGAACGCCTCCGGGACCTCGACGACCTCGGTCTGGACGTCCTCGGGCAGCGCCAGCGTCACCGCGCCGGTCTCGGCGGGATCGGTCAGGATCCGCATCGCCTCCAGCGCCGCCGGCACGAGCTGCTCGGGCCGCACGATCCGGTCGAAGTAGACGGAGACCGGCCGCAGCGCGTCGTTGACCGAGACGGTGCCGTCGTCGCGCCGTTCGAGCTGCTGCAGCACCGGGTGCGGCACGCGCGTGGCGAAGGTGTCGCCCGGCAGCAGCAGCACTGGCAGGCGGTTGATCGTCGCCAGCGCCGCGCCGGTCACCATGTTCGTCGCCCCCGGCCCGACCGAGGTCGTAACGGCGTACGTGGCGAGCCGGTCGCGCTGGCGCGCGAAGCCAGCCGCCTGGTGGACCATCGCCTGCTCGTTGAAGCCGGGGTGGTAGGGGAAGCGGTCGCGGCTGGCCAGCAGCGCCTCGCCGAGGCCGGCGACGTTGCCGTGGCCGAAGATCCCCAGGCAGCCGGCGAAGAACGGCGTGCGCACGCCGTCGCGCTCGACCTGCTGGACGGCGAGGAAGCGTACGAGCGCCTGCGCGACGGTGAGGCGGACGGTCGGCGCGCTCATCGCGGCGCCTCCTCGCGCGCGGCGGTGCCGGACGCGCCCTCGCCGTCGAGCGCGTCGCCCGCGAAGGCGAGCAGCTCGTCGAGCGACGGCATCGCGTCGGCGCAGGCCAGTCTGCCGGCGACGTAGGCGCCGGCGGCGCTCGCCAGCCGCACGCATCTGTCGATCTCCCAGCCGGCCAGCAGCGCGTGGCAGAGCGCACCGCCGAAGGCGTCGCCGGCGCCGAGGCCGTTGACGACCTCGGTCGGCGACGGCGGCACGTCCCAGCGTCGCTCGCGCGTGGCGACGAGCGTGCCCTCCGGGCCGCGCTTGACGATCGCGACCGCGACGCCCAGCTCCAGCAGCGCGTCCGCGGCGGCGTCGGGATCGCGCGTGCCGACGGCGACCTCGACCTCCTCGCGGTTGCCGACCGCGATCGACGCGTACCGCAGCGCCTCGCGCGCCCAGCGCGTCGCCTCGGCCGGATCGGCCCAGAACATCGGCCGGTGGTCGAGGTCGTGGATCGTCGTCGCCATCGCGCTCGCCTCGCGCCGCTCGCGCAGCGCGGTCAGCGTCGTCGAGCGGCTCGGCTCCTGCGACAGGCCGGTGCCGGTGCTCCAGAGGATCCGCGCGGCGCGGATCGCCTCGAGGTCGAGGTCGGCCTCCGTCAGCTGCAGGTCCGGAGCGCTCGGCTCGCGGTAGAAGAGCAGCGGGAAGTGGTCGGGCGGATGCAGCTCGCAGAAGGTGATCGGCGTGCGCAGGCGCGCGTCGGTGCCGACGAAGCGGTCATCGACGCCGAAGCGCCACAGCGCCTTGCGGATGTACGGGCCGAACGGGTCGTCGCCGGTCTTCGTCACGACCGCGCTGCGGTCGCCGAGCCGCGCGGCGGCGACGGCGACGTTGGCCGGGCTGCCGCCGAGCGACTTCGCGAACGTCTCGACGTCGGCCAGCTCGACGCCCGCCTGCTGCGGGTACAGATCGACGCCGATCCGCCCCATCGTGATGAGATCGAAGCTCATGCGCCCGCCTCCGCGGCCGCTGCGGCGTCGGCCTCGATCTCCGCGAGCGCGACCGGCCGGTGCTCGCGCAGCGAGCGGCCGGCGGCGAGCCCGATCGCCAGCGGCGCGCGGCCGTCGGCGGCGGTCACAGGCGGGGTGCGGCCCTCGCGCAGCGCGCTGACGAACGCCTGCCACTGCGCCAGGTACGCGACGGTGTAGCGGTCGACGAAGAAGTGCGGCAGCGACGGCGCGTGCTCGCCGTCGGCCGTCCGCACGATCCCGGTGTGGGCGCGCGGATCCTCGGAGGCGGCCATCCCGCGCGAGCCGTGCACCTCGACGCGCTGGTCGTAGCCGTAGGCGGCCTGGCGGCTGTTGTCGATCGTCGTCAGGCAGCCGTTCTCGTGCTGCAGCGTGACGACGGCGGTGTCGACGTCGCCGGCCTCGGCGAACTCGGGCCGGATCCGCAGCGCGCCCTGCGCGCTGACGGAGACGACCTCGCTGCCGGTGACGAAGCGCGCCATGTCGAAGTCGTGGATCGTCATGTCGAGGAAGATCCCGCCGGAGTGGCGCACGTACTCCAGCGGCGGCGGCTCCGGGTCGCGGCTGGAGATCCGCACGATCTGCGGCTCGCCGACGGTGCCGTCGGCGACCGCGGCGCGAACCGACGCGTGCGCCGGGTCGAAGCGGCGGTTGAAGCCGATCTGGAACGGCACGCCGGCCGCCTCGACGGCCGTCAGCGCGCGGTCCATCTCAGCGAGGTCGAGCGAGATCGGCTTCTCGCAGAAGATCGCCTTGCCGGCCTGCGCGGCGGCGACGATCAGCTCGACGTGGGTGTCGGTGCTGGTGCAGATCGCGACCGCGTCGACGTCGTCGGCGCTCAGCAGCGCGGCGGTGCTGTCTGCGACGGCGACGCCGAGCCGCGCGCCGACCTCGGCCGCGGCGGGCGCGTAGGCGTCGTGGATGCGGCTGACGCGCACGCCGGCGACCTGGCGGTGCAGCAGGTCGGCGTGCATGCGGCCGATCCGCCCGACGCCGAGCACGCCGACGCGCAGCTCGGCGCCCGGCGCGGTCGGCAGCGGCGCGGCTGCGGCTGCGGCGCTCATCGTGCCGCTCCCGGCAGCGCCGCGGCCGTCTCGGCGAGGAAGGCGAGGCTCGCGGCGACGTCGCGCGCCGGACCCTCGCCGGGCGCCGGCGCGGCGCCCGTGATCGCCATGTCCTGCTCCAGCACGGACCAGCCGTCGTAGCGCTGCGCGGCGAGCTGGCGCAGCAGCGGCGCGATCTGCGCGTCGCCCTGCCCGAGCGGGCGGAAGAGGCCGGCCTGGACCGCCTCCATCAGGCTCAGCTGCCCGTCGTTGAGCCGTGCGGCGACGGCGAGGTCGACGTCCTTGAGGTGGACGTGCGCGACGCGATCGCCGTGGCGGCGGGCGAAGTCGAGCGGGTCGTAGCCGCCGATCAGCAGGTGTCCGGGATCGAGGCACCAGCCGGCCGCGGTCGTCTCCAGCAGCCGTTCGACCTCCTCGGCGCGCTCGACGAGCGTGCCGACGTGGGGGTGGACGACGGTCGTGAGGCCGAGCGACTGCGTCAGCTCGGCGACCGCGTCGACGTGGCTGCCGAGCCGCTTCCAGCCGGCCGCGTCGAGCGGCTGCTGCGGCAGCGTCCAGTCGTCGGCGCCGACGATCGCGAGCACGAAGGTGTCGGCGCCGGCGGCGGCCATCTTCGTCGCGACGTGACGGGCGCGCGCGAGCGCCGGCGCGGGATCGGCCTCGTGCAGCACGAGCGGCACGAAGCCGCCGACGAGCGCGAGGTCGTGGGGCTCCAGCGCCGCGCGGATCGCGCCGGCGTCGAGCGGCAGCCAGTCGTCGAGCGGGCCCAGCTCGGTCGCGCGGATGCCGAGCGCGGCCATCTCCGCGAAGACGCGCGCGGGCGGCAGCATCTCGCCCCAGCCGGGGACCTCGCAGACGCCCCACGAGATCGGCGCGCCGGCGACCCGCCGCAGCCCTGTCCGAACCTCCATCGTCA
>DATIOB010000551.1:0-1650 GCA_035473605.1 Conexibacter sp. | reverse complement strand
CCGGCACGCGCCAGTGCAGGATCGCCGCGACGTAGAAGGCGGTGCCGGTCGCGATCGCCAGCCCGACGCTGATGATCTGCGCCGGCAGCGACTGGCCGAGCGCGTCGTCGAGGCCCCACCAGACGAACCACGCGACGCCGCCGAGGACGGCCGAGGCGGCGGTCACTCTCGCCATCGAGGCGAATGTCTCGGGCAGTTCGAGGCTGCCCTGCAGCAGTCTGCGCACCCCCCACATCTGGCCGATCGTCATCGCGATGTTGGAGACGACGGTGCCGAGCACGAGACCGGCGACGCCGTACGGCTTGTAGAGCAGGAGGCTGACGATCACGTTGACGACGAGCGAGCCGAGCGCCATCGCGGTCGGGAACCACGGCTTCTGCAGCGAGAAGAAGGTCCGCGACAGCAGCAGGTTGAGGCCCGAGAACGGAAGGCTGAGCGAGAACCAGAAGAGCGCCGTCGAGACCATCTCGGTCGAGGCGTCGTCGAAGGCGCCGCGCTGGTAGACGAGCCGCGTGATCGGCTCCGCCAGCACGAGCGTGATCGCCGCCGCCGGCGTCAGCAGCAGCCAGATCAGCCGCATCCCGTCGGCCATCGTGTGGCGCAGGCCGGGCAGGTCGCGGCGGGCGGCGTAGCGGCTGAGGACCGGGAACAGCACGGTCGCGACCGCGACGCTGAACATCCCCTGCGGCAGCATGTAGATGCGGAAGGCGGCGTCGATCGCGCGCGGCGCCTCCTCGGAGACGAGCGTGCCGAGCGACGAGTTGATCAGCAGGTCGAAGTTGATGATCCCGAGGCTGATCGTGACCGGCAGCATCAGCTTGAAGACCTGCAGGATGCGGGCGTCGCGCCAGTCGAAGGCGAACTGGAACTTGAAGCCGACGCGCGGCAGCACCGCGACCGACATCGCCAGCTGCACGAGCGTTCCGAGCAGCACGCCGACGGCGTAGGCGTACATCTGGTCGTCGCCTCTGAAGAACGGCCGCCCGATGACCAGCACGACGATGATCACGACGTTCCAGACCAACGGCGCGATCGCAGGGATCGTGAAGTGGTCGTAGGTGTTGAGGATGCCGACGACGAGCCCGTTGATCCCGAGTAAGACGACGATCGGGAACAGCACCTGGCTGAGGCCGATCGTCAGCGAGTCGAGATGCGCGCTGAACGTGTCGCTGGTGAACAGCGGCATGATCACGCCGGCGGCGAGGATGAAGAAGGCCGTGATCGCGCCGAGCGCGGCGATGATCACGAGGGCGAGCGTCGAGGCGAGGCGGAAGGCCTCTCTCTGCTGTCTTCTCTCCAGCAGCTCGGTGAAGACCGGCACGAAGGCGGCCGACAGCGCGGCGTCGGCGAAGAGGCTGCGGACCAGGTTGGGGACCTGGAAGGCGATCGTGAAGGCCGAGAAGGCGCCGCTGGTGCCGAAGTAGCTGGAGGCGACGATCTCGCGGATCAGCCCTGCTATTCGCGACAGTCCGGTCGCCGCCGAGAAGATCAGCGTGTTGCGCGCGCGCCGGTTGCCGCCGCCTCCGCCGCCTTGCTCGGGTGCCGCGGTGGCGGCGGTTCTCTCATCAGCTGTCTCGGCGGTCACGAGCGCGCTATAGTACGACGCCGCCGCGGCCCTGACCGTGGCCACTGCGGCTGGTGGCACGCTGT
>DATIOB010000550.1:0-7786 GCA_035473605.1 Conexibacter sp. | reverse complement strand
GCGCAGCGCGTCGAGCTGCGCCGTCTCGCCGTCGTCCAGCTCGCGCGGCGGCCGCACCCACAGCAGGTCGAGGTCGGTGCCGAGCCGCTGCGCCGAGCGCCACGCCCGCCGCACGACCCGCTGCGAGGCCGGCGTCGGCTCCACCAGCGCCAGCAGCCGCTCGCCGATCGCGGCCGGCGCGGCGGTCGCGAACAGCCGCTCCTCATCGCGCCGCTGCGGCGGTCCCGGTCCCACGATCCGCCGGGCCTCGACCTCCTCGGCGACCTGGCGCAGCGCGACCTCGCGCAGCGCCGACAGGTGCTCGACCTTGAAGAAGTTGTTCAGCGCCGACTCGATCCGCTCGGCCGGGTAGACCTTGCCGGCGCGCAGCCGCTCGATCAGCGCCTCCGGCGAGAGGTCGATCAGGATCAGCTCGTCGGCGCCGGCCAGCACCTCGTCGGGGACGGTCTCGCGCACCCGCGTCGTCGTCAGCTCCGCGACCTGGTCGTTGAGCGACTCGAGATGCTGCACGTTGACGGTGCAATACACGTCGATGCCGGCGGCGAGCACGTCGGCGACGTCCTCGTAGCGCTTGGCGTGCTCCAGTCCGCGGGGATTGGAATGCGCCAGCTCGTCGATCAGGCACAGCTCCGGCGCCCGCGCGAGGATCGCCGCGACGTCCATCTCCTCCAGCAGCGCGCCGCCGTGGTCGACGCGCCGCCGCGGCACGACCTCGAGCCCCGCGGCCTGCGCGGCGGTCTGCGCGCGGCCGTGGGACTCGAGCCAGCCGATCACGACGTCACGGCCGGCCTCGGCCTCGGCCTGGCCCTCCTGCAGCATCCGGTACGTCTTGCCGACGCCGGCCGCCATCCCGAGGAAGACCTTGAGCCGCCCCGCCATCAGGCACCCAGCAGGTTGTGCACCACGAGGTCGACGAGCTTGATCCCGACGAACGGCGCGACCAGGCCGCCGAGGCCGTAGATCAGCAGGTTGCGGCGCAGCAGCGCAGTCGCGCCGAGCGGGCGGAACCTGACGCAGCGCAGCGCCAGCGGCACCAGCAGCGGGATCACGAGCGCGTTGAAGACGATCGCGGAGACGATCGCCGAGCGCGGCGAGCCGAGGTCCATCACGTTGAGCGCGTCGAGCGGGCCGGTGCTGCTTCCGGCCGCCGCGTAGGTGACGGCGAAGATCGCCGGCAGGATCGCGAAGTACTTCGCGACGTCGTTGGCGATCGAGAAGGTCGTCAGCGCGCCGCGCGTGATCAGCAGCTGCTTGCCGACCTCCACGATCTCGATCAGCTTCGTCGGATTGGAGTCGAGGTCGACCATGTTGCCGGCCTCGCGCGCCGCCTGGGTGCCGGTGTTCATCGCGACGCCGACGTCGGCCTGCGCCAGCGCCGGCGCGTCGTTGGTGCCGTCGCCGGTCATCGCGACCATCCGCCCGCCCTGCTGGTGCTCCCTGATCAGCGCCAGCTTCGCCTCCGGCGTCGCCTCGGCGAGGAAGTCGTCGACGCCGGCCTCCTGCGCGATCTTCGCCGCCGTCAGCGGGTTGTCGCCGGTCACCATCACCGTTCGTATGCCCATCGCGCGGAGGTGGTCGAAGCGCTCCCTCATCCCCTCCTTGACGACGTCCTGGAGGTGCACGACGCCGAGCGCCTGGTTGTCCTTCGCGACCGCCAGCGGCGTGCCGCCGTCGCGCGCGATCCGGTCCATCGCCGCTCTCAGCTCCGGCGGCGTGCTGCCGCCCTCGGTCGCGATCCAGCGCTCGATCGCGTCGCCGGCGCCCTTGCGCAGGCGCGTGCCGTTGAAGTCGACGCCCGACATGCGCGTCTGCGCGGTGAAGGGGACGAAGCGCGCCTCCTGCTCGCTCAGCTCGCGCCCGCGGATCCCCAGCCGCTCCTTCGCCAGCACGACGATCGAGCGTCCCTCGGGCGTCTCGTCGGCGAGCGATGAGAGCTGCGCCGCCTCGGCCAGCTCGCGCTCGCTGACGCCCGGCATCGGCACGAACTCCGACGCCTGGCGGTTGCCGAGCGTGATCGTGCCGGTCTTGTCGAGCAGCAGCACGTCGACGTCGCCGGAGGCCTCGACCGCGCCGCCGCTGAGCGCGAGCACGTTGCGCCGCACGAGCCGGTCCATGCCGGCGATCCCGATCGCGCTCAGCAGCGCGCCGATCGTCGTCGGGATCAGCGCGACCAGCAGCGCGATCAGCGTCACGAGCGAGGTCGCGGTGCCGGCGTAGTCGGCGAACGGGCGCAGCGTGACCACGACGACGAGGAAGATCAGCGTCAGCCCCGCGAGCAGGATCCCGAGCGCGATCTCGTTCGGCGTCTTGCGCCGCGCGGCGCCCTCCACCAAAGCGATCATGCGGTCGAGGAACGACTCGCCCGGCTTCTGCGTGATCTCGACGTGGATCTCGTCGGACAGCACGCGCGTGCCGCCGGTGACTGCGGAGCGGTCGCCGCCGGCCTCGCGGATCACCGGCGCCGACTCGCCCGTGATCGCCGACTCGTCGACGGAGGCGATCCCCTTCACGACGGTGCCGTCGCCCGGGATCGTCTCGCCCGCGAGCACGACGACGACGTCGCCCGGCATCAGCTCGCCGGCGTTCTTGCTGCCGCCGTCGCGCAGTCTCGCGACGGTCGTGCTGCGCATCGCGCGCAGCGACGCCGCCTGCGCGCGGCCGCGGCCCTCGGCGATCGCCTCCGCGAGGTTGCCGAAGAGCACCGTCAGCCACAGCCAGATCGCGACGGTGAGCGTGAACCAGCCCGGGTCCTCGCCGCCGCCGACGATCCACGCGCCGGTGCTGATGACGGCGCCGATCTCGACGACGAACATGACCGGGTTGCGGACCATCTGCCGCGGGTCGAGCTTGCGCACGGCCGCGGGCAGCGCGCTGCGCAGCACCTGTGCGTCGATCATCGGGAGGACTCCTCGTCGAGGGCGATGTTGAGCTGCAGGACGTTGACTCCGGGCGCGCCGAAGAGGCCGAGGCCGCGGCCGTCGGTGTGGTCGTCGATCAGCTCGTCGACGCGGTCCGGCGACAGGTCGCGGACCGCGGCGACGCGATGCGCCTGGATGCGCGCGTTGTCGACGGTGATGTGCGGGTCGACGCCGGAGGCCGAGGTCTGGACCGCGTCGGGCGGGATCGCGGCGCGCGTGAGACCGGCGTCGTATCTGCCCTCGCGCTTCAGATAGGCGTCGGCGTTCGCTCTGATCGCGTCGGCGGTGTCCTGACCGTTGGGACCGGCGTTGGAGAAGAAGGTCGCCGAGGGGTTGTACTCGGACTGCGACGGACGGCTGTGGAAGTACCGCGCGCTCGTGAAGCCCTGGCCGAGCAGGCGCGAGCCGACCACTGTGCCGTCGCGCTCGATCTGCGAGCCGTTGGCGGCGTCGTTGAACGCGACCTGGCTGACGCCGGTGACCGCGAGCGGGTAGAGCAGGCCGAGCACGAGCGTCAGCACGACGAGGCCGACGGCGGTCGCTGTGAGGTCCTTCTTCATCAGAGCATCCGATCGGTGAGGCCCTGCACGACGGGGCCGAGCAGGAGGGCGGGGACGAACGTCAGCAGCGCGACGAGCAGGATCGTTCCGATCGCCAGCACGCCGAAGGTCGGCGTGTCGGTGCGCATCGTGCCGGGGCCGGCGGGGGCGACCTTGCGGCCGGCGAGCGCGCCGGCGATCGCGAGCACCACGATCAGCGGCAGGAAGCGACCCGCGAGCATCGCGCCGCCGCCGAGCAGGTCGGCGAAGGTGATCCCGAAGGCGCCGTCGTTGCCGGGTCCGTTCGGCTGCACGAAGCCGGTGTAGCCGGCGAACGCCGAGCCGTTGTTGTTCGTCTGGGAGGTGTATGCGTAGAGCGTCTCGGAGAAGCCCTGCGGGCCGCCGTTGTAGATCGATCTCAAGCCGTACTTGGAGGAGATCGCGATCGCGGTGGCGATCAGTGTCAGCAGCGGCGCCGCGAGCGTGCCGATCATCGTCAGCTTCATCTCGCGCGCGCCGATCTTCTTGCCGAGGAACTCGGGCGTCCGGCCGACCATCAGGCCGGCGACGAAGACCGCCAGCAGGACGAACATCAGCATCGAGTAGAGGCCCGAGCCGACGCCGCCGAAGATCACCTCGCCGGTCATCATGTTGGCCATCGGGATCGCGCCGCCGAGGCCGGTCAGCGACTCCATCGCGGCGTTGACGGCGCCGCACGAGGCGACCGTCGTGACGACCGCGAAGAGGCTGCTGCCCTCGACCCCGAAGCGCGTCTCCTTGCCCTCCATGTTGCCGCCGCCGATGCCGGCCAGGTGCTGCGCCGGCGTGCCGTGCGACTCGGCCGCGTAGACGATCGCGACGGCGACCGCGAAGAAGGCGAACATCGCGCCGTAGATCATCCAGCCCTGGCGGCGGTTGCCGACCATCCGGCCGAAGGTCGCCGTCAGCGCGGCCGGGATCACGAGGATCGCCAGCATCGAGACGAAGTTGACGAGGCCGGAGGAGTTCTCCAGCGGCATCGCCGAGTTGACGTTGAAGAAGCCGCCGCCGTTGGTTCCGAGCAGCTTGATCGCCTCCTGCGAGGCGACCGGCCCGAGCGTGATCAGCTGTCTGACCCCTTCGAGGCTGGTGAACGCCTGCGCCGGCGAGAGCGACTGCACGAGCCCCTGGCTGACGAAGAAGAGCGCGAGCACGAAGGCGATCGGCAGCAGCACGTAGAGCAGCGCGCGCGTCAGGTCGCTCCAGAAGTTGCCGAGCGTCTTCAGCGAGCGCGCCGAGAAGCCGCGGATGACGGCGATCACGACCGCGATTCCCACAGCGGCGGAGGTGAAGTTCTGCACCGCCAGGCCGGCCATCTGGCTGAAGTTCGAGAGCGTCGTCTCGCCGGCGTAGTACTGCCAGTTGGTGTTGGAGACGAACGACGAGGAGGTGTTGAAGGTGACGTCGGCCGGGGCGGCACCGAAGCCGGCGGGGTTGAACGGCAGCGAGCCCTGCAGCCGCAGCAGCGCGTACAGCAGCAACCACGAGCCGAGGCTGAAGATCAGCGCTGAACGGGCGTACGCCTTCCAGTCCTGCTCCTGGCGCGGGTCGACGCGCAGCAGCTTGTGGAAGCCGCGCTCGACGGGGCCGAGCACGCTGCCGAGGATCGCGTCGCCGCGGAAGACGCGATGCATGTAGGCGCCGAGCAGCGGCGTCAGCGCGGTCAGAACCGCGCAGAAGACGAGGATCTGGATCCAGCCCTGGACGGTCATGGCTTGGAGACCCGATCCAGTCCTTCGATCAGTGCGAGCATCGCGGCGAAGAACGCGACCGCGAGTGCGATGACGAGAATGTCCATGACGACCACTCTGCGACCGCGGTCGCCCAGGGCCGATCAAGATTCAGCGGGGGCGCATCAAGATTTCGTCAAGGTGCGATCGGCCGGCGCCGGGAGGGCGCGCGGGCGGCGCTCGGGCGCGGCGGTGCGGCTCGCTCAGCGCGCGAGGCGCAGCAGTTCGGCGCTGCGCGTGCGCGGGTTCCAGCGCGTCACGTAGGCGGCGTCGGCGGCGAGCGCTGTGCTCCACAGCATCCCGCCGGTGCGCGGCGGCGTGCCGCGCGGACAGCCGCTCGGCCGGCTGCCCTGACGCGTGCGGCCGTGCTCGTGGCCGCTGTCGCGGTGCGCGGTGCCGCCGAGCGTCAGCAGCGTGCGCGTGCGACGACCCGCGCGCTCGAGCCGCAGCCGCTGGTCGCAGGCGCGCGCCTGCACGTACAGCAGCGCGTCGCCGAGCAGGCTGGGCTGCGACAGTTGCGTACGGCGCGAGCGCAGGACGGTGCGCGCCTGGCCGCTCGCGAGGTCGCGCACGACGATGCGCGAGCCGTGCCTGCCGCTGACGGCGTAGGCGAGCCGGTCGCCGTCCAGCGCGGGGCGGCTGAGCGAGCCGCCTGACCTGGTCTGCGCCACCACGACGGCCGCCTCGCCCGCGAGCGACGCGACGAGCAGCGCATCGCCGCCTCCCGGTCGCGAGGCGCGCATCGCAATCCGGCTCCGCGAGACGGCCAGCGCGGTGACGCCGGCCGCGGGCGCGGGAACGGTCACGACCGGCGCGCCGTCGGCGAGCGTCCGCACCTCGATCCCCGCCGACGTGACCAGCGCGAGCATGCCGCCGCCGATCGACAGCCGCGCTCCGAAGTAGGTCTCCGCCGCCTGGTGCGGCAGCCGCACGAAGCCGTGCGCTCTCCGCGGCGTCATCCATGCCAGCGCGCCATCGCTCTGCGACGGGTCGATCGCGTCGGAGACGAGCAGCGCGGGCCGTGCGGCGGCGTCCGCCGACGCGGCAGCCGGGCCGAGCAGCAGCGCGCACGCGGCGGCGACCAGCAGCGCGGCGTCAGCGCGGCGCAGCGCGCGCAGCAGGCGCGGCTCGGCCGCCATCCGCTCGGCGAGGCGGATCCCGAGCGTCTCGAAGCGCGGCGCCATCGCGACGACCGGCAGCGCGCGGCCGAGGCCGAAGGCGACGCCGATCGCGAGTCCGGTCGCGGGCGCGCCGAGCGCGACGCAGATGCCCGCCAGCGCCCACACCGCGAACGCCAGCACGAAGGTCGTGAAGCCGAGCCCGAGCAGCACGCCGTAGAGCGCGGCGGCGAGCGGCAGCGGAAGCGTGCGGCGCCAGCGCTCAGGCACCTGCCGGCGGATCTGCGGCGCGACGCGCAGCCCCAGGCCGTCGGCGAGCGCGGCCGCCAGCGCGAGGCCGGCGGCGGCGATCAGCGCCGTGCCCCCGCCCGCCCCCAGCGCCCGCCCGAGCACGCTCAGCACCCCGAAGGTCAGCGCTCCTCCGAGCACGGCTCCCCCGGCGAAGGACGCACAGGCGGCACGGATCAGCCGGCGTCCCGAGCCACCCTCGCGGCCGGCAGCGCCCGCGAGCGTCTCGACCATCGAGAAGCCGCACGGCGACCAGGCGCCGGTGATCCCCGCCGCGAAGGCGGCGGCCGCGAGCAGAAGTGTGGTGATCAGCACGGGACCTGCGTCTGGAAGTACATGACGCAGAAGACTCTGCGGTCGGCGTGGCAGTAGCCCCTCAGCGCGGCGTCGCCGTTGATCCGTCTTCTGTGCGTCGAGCAGCAGTCGACCAGGCGCCGCACCTTGCCGCCGCAGCAGCGGTACCAGGAGCCGTCGACGCGCACGGGGATGCCGTAGCGGTCGGGGATCGCGTCCTGGCAGACGCGGCTGCGCGGCGCCGCCGGCAGCAGCCGGCCGTCGGGGTCGCGCAGGCGCCGGCCGCGCTCGTCGAGCGGGTGGCCGTCGCGGTCGATCGGGCGGCCGAGATCGTCGACCGGCTTGCCGTCGGCGGCGCGCAGCGGGTAGCCGCGCAGGTCGATCCGCGGCAGCCCGGTCGGGTGCGGGCAGGAGGCGGTCGTGTAGATGTGACCGCAGAAGTGGAAGGCCTCCGCATCCTCGGCGCCGGCCGCGAGCGTCCCGCCGCCGGCCGCCGCGACCAGCCAGGCGCCGGTGCGGGCGAGGAAGCCGCGCCGCGAACTGCCGGCCGCGACGCGGTCGCTGAGGCGGTCGGGCTCAGCCACCGAGCGCCTCGAACAGCTCGCGCTCGCGCGTCTCGGCGGTCGCGACGAGCGACTCGAGCTGGCGCAGCGCGTTGAAGGTCCCCTGCGCGAGCACGGTGCCGTCGAGTCCGAGCACGATCGCGTACGGGCTGCCGGGGATCCCGAGCGCCTGCCAGACCGCCTGCTCGGCGACCTCGTCGAAGTCGCGCACCGCCAGCAGCGGATCGTTGGCCAGCAGCGCGACCGAGGGCGCCAGCGCCTGGCACATCGCGCAGCCCTGGGAGCTGAAGACGGCGA